>CADCKR010000033.1 GCA_902802105.1 uncultured Ruminococcus sp. | reverse complement strand
TGTTTTCAGGAAGGCATAAGGAGGCGGACGGAATGTATATTATAAGATATGTCAAAGAATCAGACAAGGCTTTCTGGTTCAATGCCGACATGAACATAGATGAATTTACGTTTGACAACAAGCTACGGAACAATATGGCCTACATCTTCGAGGATCGTCATCTAAAGATCGGTATACTGCGGTATTCGCTTTTTTCCGATCATATACCCTTCTGCAATCTTCTTTGCATTTCTGAAAAATACAGGCACAAGGGCTGCGGCAGAGCTCTTATACAGTATTGGGAACAGGATATGAAAGCGCGCGGATATTCGTTGGCAATGGCTTCTTCTTACATTGACGATGAAATACACAGCTTTTACCGCAAAATGGGGTATCGTGAGGTCGGCGGCATACTTATTCCCGATGCCCATAACGACAACAAAATGGAGATCATAATGGTAAAGCAGCTGTAAAGAAAGGGCTGCATGATACTAATACCTAACAAAAAGCAGACAATTTTTGCGGTCTGATTTCCGCAATACTTTGTTGTCGTTCTCGGAATCCGTCAGGATTTCTGCGGCCTCCGCCGCGTCTTGCGAAAATCATCCTCGCAAACCTAAGTCTGCTTTTTATCAGGAATTAGTATGAAAAACAAGCACAGTTTATCCATATTTTCCCATAATAAAACCGACCCTCGAATATTAGATCTTTGGTCTGACTTTCGGGGGTCGGCTCTGTTTTGTTATTATGTTTTTTCAGTTTTCATAAAAGTTTACGAGTTCTTTCAGATATTCAATGTAGCTTTCCCTGATCTCCTGCGGCCCGATAAGCATGATATCGTTTCTGAATCCGCTGAGCCATGAGTAAAAATGGTTGCTTATCTGTACATCAACATCACAGCGGAAGAAATTATCATCCTCATCATTGTCGATCTTTGTGTCAAAGCCGAAGCGGTCGGCAATAACGCCCGCAAGACTTTTGTTTACTCTGAGAGTGACCTTCCTGCTTTCTCCTCCGAACATTGAGAAAGCGGTGTTGGTATAATTTGAGATATCAATATCTTTATAAGCATCCTTGCAGTCTCTGCTTTCGGTATCGCTGTCGAATACATCCTTCATTCTGTCAACGCGGAAGGTCTTTATAATCTGATTGTCTTTATCGTAGCAGAGAGCATAATAATACTCGCCCTTCCAGACAAGAGCGATAGGATCCATAACATAAAGCTTGTCATTATCCTCGTCGTCTTTCTTTGAGACATTAACGAGACGGTTTCCCTCACTGCTGTTCTGCACTATTGTGTGCATATATCTGAACTGTATTTTTTTGTCAGAATTGATAGCGCGGTGGATATTGTCAACATTGTAGATAACAGAAGTGTTTTCGCTGCGGAATGAATTGTCCTGAAATATCCTGCGGTTCCTGAGATCGTTCAGGTCGCCGAGATCCTCGCCCTCACAATCCTTCATGGTCACGAGCTTTTCAATGATACTGTCTGCACGTTTTGCGGGAATAAACCTTGAAGCGTTGAGTGCGTCAGCGATAAGCCTGAGCTCTGCAAGCTGGAATTTTGTATTGCCGTCATCACCTTCAGGATCGCTTTTTTTACCTATGAGATAATATCCTCTTTTGTCAGTTTCTATCTCGTAGCCATAGGTCATAAGATTTCTGATATAAGTATATATTGATTTTCTGTCTGCGCTCAGTTCGTCCTGTTCGCCGTTTTTGGCGCTTATTTCTTTCAGCTTGTCAATGATCCTGCTGGCGTTGATAAATCTTCCCGGATCAATACTGTTGTGCTGTACTGAGTTGTCTTTCAATATGTCGATCATATAAAGGATTTTAAGACTATTCTTTCCTTTAGACATCGTTACACCTCCGCGATAAATTACACACATTTCTTAATAAAATCATTATACCATTAAAAAACCAATCTATCAAGATTTTTATCTTATTTTTATAAAAAAAATAGCCAGATATTTTGATTTTGTTTTGTTAAAAATATTCAAAAAGTATGTACTATTTATGAAAGATATTATTAATGGGTAAACAATTTCCCTTTAAAATATGCTTATTTTCATTTTAATTGAAAAACTATCTCAAAAATGTATATGTGCAAAGGTATAACTGTCTGTCATCTGTACAAAACTGCTTTTCAAAAAAATACACAGAGCCTGTTCCGGATCCAGACTCTGTGCTGAAATATTTTTATCTGTGGCTTCCGCCGCCTCCGCCGCCGACATGGCCGCCTCCGCCGCCGTGGCCGCCGTGGCCGCCGCTGCTGGACTGGATGCGTACCTTGCTTACATGGCTTCCGATGAATATATCCTGAGAATTGCGCATATATATTTTTTCCTGCGAGGTATAGAGTGAAGCAGAAGCAGAAGATTTGAATTTGTAGTGCTTTTGTACGGAAATTTTTGTTATTATCGCTGCTATCACACCAACGGCAATACCTATAAGCAGTCCTGCCCACCAGTATGTGTAGGGACGATTCCGGCTGTGTACGATCTTTCCTCCTGAAGCGTAAACATACTCACCCGTTAAAGGGTCGGTATAATAAATGCCGTTTACAAGCCCCTGCGACTTGTAATATATAAGCTGACTGCAGTATTCATCAAGGCCTTTGATGATATCGTCTATAACGATCTTCTGACCTCCTGCCGGAAAATATGACTGCATTGCATGGAGTATCTTTTTTATCCTGTCCTCAGTGCCGTCATCACCGTTGGTATAATAGAGAAAGGCGTCGTTGTAGCAGAACATATAGTCATAGGCGTTTGAGTAGCCGTCCAGGTCGATATACAGACAAACTGTACCGGTAAACGGCGATTCAGGGAATGCCATTGATGCATTTGAACGTGTAAGATTTTCAACCGAGCTGTCGCTTCTTGATTTTACAGCGGCATAGAGTACCATATTGAACTGTATCTCCTGGGCAGTGCCCTCAAACCTCTGCAACACCTGTTTAGCCTGAGCGTCTGTAAACATACCGCCCTCATCAAAGAAGGAAACACAGCTTTTGCTGTAGGTCTTTGAGCTGCCGTTATTCTGAGAGGTGCTTTTCTGACTGCTGTAGTAGCTGCTGTCCAGAATATATGAATCAGGGTTTGAATATGTGCTTTCGTAGCTGTCATCGTAGGTGTCCGCACTTTCAGATGTGAGCTCCGGAGGGTTATTCACATAATGTATGATGGTGTCGCAAAGATAGACGGCTTTAATTATCATGTTTGTCTTTGCATCATACGAAGGATTATCCTTGCGTGTATTGCGTACATGATAGAGAGTATCCCCGATAGCATCAAAGGTGCCGTCTTCACCGTTGGGAAGATAATAAAGGGCTTTGCCGGCACAGTAGATATAGTCGTTATAGTCGCCGACTCCGTCATAATCAAGATATACAAAGAATGCTCCTTCACTGCCGGACTTGAGGTACATATCCTCAGCGCCCTCTTTAGCGAGAGCGGCTATGTCATCCATTGATCTTTCCTTTGCGCCGAAGAATAATCCCATGCAGCATTTGGAACTGCTGTATACGCTGTTCATTTTTGCTGCTACATTGAATACATAATCGCCCTTTATGGTTTTTGTTTCATCATAGAGGTAAACGTGCTGATTTGAATATGAGCCGGACTGTTCATAGGTCTCTTCCGCAAAGGCGCTGACGGTGCAGAACATTAACATTACGGCTGCAGCAAGAAGGGCGCAGGCTCGTTTTAATATTTTAGTTTTCATGTCAGAAAATATCCTCCTATAAAGATAGCTGCAGCTATCAGTACTGCGAGGATAGTGCAGAACGCTGCAAGCTTTCCCTTTGAGATGGGCAGCTCTCCTGCGACCTTGCCGCTCTGACCGTTTACGGCATATTCCCACAGCTTTCCTTTGTAGTTAAACGTCATGAACCATACCGGCAGCAGCATATAGTCCCAGCTCAGGCTGTCTGTCCTGTCATACTGCCGTCTTGCTTTAAGTCTTGTGTAGTGTGTAGTCGAATCAAGTATCTGCGCATTGTTTGCATACATTCTCTGCTGTATTCTCGGCAGCACGGCTTCCTTGTCAACATCGTATTTATCCGCATAAAATCCGCTGAGATATGCCATGTTGAACGGCCGCGCCTTGTTGTAGTCAAAGGGCTCGATGGATTCCATAAGCAGATCCTCGATTTTTTGTGAACCGTCAGCAGGAACGCCCTCATATCTTACGGTTGCTTCACGCTCGACCCTGTAGCTTGTTGTTTCCGTATACCTGTAGTTGCCTGACGTCCATGACCTTACGTTTTCGCCGATAGCCGACATCATGGATGTAGTGGCTGATCTTGCTACCCAGAAGGGAACATACAAGCCGGTGAGCTTTTCTATCTGTGCAGCCGAGAGCAGGTCTTTGGGAATGAACCATTTTTTCTTGGCCCATTTTTTATAGAAATCCACCGCCTTGTCTCTGTCAAAGTCAAACGGAAGAACCATCGACGGCTTGTACATTCCGTCTACACGCCCCTTTAGTATGACAGGATTATGGCAGTAGTAGCAGAATGCCGCTGCGGTGTTTGAATCGGAGATGATCTCAGCTCCGCAGCTCGGGCATGAATAAAGCTGCGATTCCTCGTTGAACTGTTCACGCTCGCGCTTTTCCTCATCACTCATATTCATTTCGGGAGGCATCTGATCCTTGTACGGGTCGTAATTCTGCTCGTTTTCCATATATCTGCGCTGGAATTCCTTGACCTCTTGTTCACTGAATGATCCGCGGCAGTATTCGCAGGTGAACATATGCTGATTTGGTGAGTATTTCAGGTCGGCGTAGCAGTTCGGGCAGTGGAATTGCTGCGCATCTTTTGCTTCGTTATACATTTTTACCTCCCATCGCCGGACAGATACAGATAATGCAGCTTTTTTCCGTCCGACAGTTTATCTTTTGTAAGTAGTGCGAATAAATGATACTGTTTTGCAAAATATATAATATCCTACAATAATAATACTATTTGTTATGTATAATGTCAAGAAGCAGTTTTTGCAGGTGAATTTTATTTCCGCAGCGTCAATTCGCCTGCGCTTGACAATTTGTTTCAAATGATATAATATATACTATGATAAACAACATTGTGAAAGGGGTGTGTCACTATGGACATCAAAGAAAAGATCGGTGAGCTTGCCGCAAAGATCACAGGCAATCCGGAAATGAAGGATAAGTTTGAAAAGGATCCTGTCGGAACAGTAAAAGAGCTTGCAGGCAATATTCCGCCCGAACAGATACAGCCTGTCGTAGACGGCATCAAGACAAAGATCAGTCTTGATAAGCTTGGAGGCATAGGCGGAGGCCTTGGCGGACTTTTCGGCAAGAAATAATTATCACAGGGAAGCATCAGAACAGCTTCCCTTTTTGTTTACACAAAAAAGAACTGTTTGCTTTTGGATAAAAGAGTGATATAATAATAGCAGAGATTAGGAACCGTTCAAAAATTATTTTTCATTTCTGCTTGTCCGATCTGCCATGTACGGCCTTAAATTTTCTTGAAATACGACAGTATTACTGCGAAAATTTGCTTGTTCAGAACAAATCATACTGCGCATAAATTGAAAACTGATTTCTTCACAGTTCCTTAATTTTTAAATCAAGAGGTGAATATTATGGTTATAACGATCGGCAGACAGTTTGGCAGCCAGGGGCATGATATCGGAAAGGCGCTGGCACAGAAGCTGAATATTGATTTCTACGACAAGGAGCTGCTGGATATTGCGGCGAAAGAAGGCGGACTCAGCAGCGAGCTCGTAGAAAAATACGATGAAAAAGCTTCAAACAGCCTGCTTTATTCGCTTTCGCTTGGCGCATCTGCTACGATAAACAGCGAGTATGGCACGGCTCCGCAGACACCCTTGAATGAAAAGCTGTATCTTCTTGAATACAATATCATACGCCGTGTTGCCGAAGAATCATGTGTTATAGTCGGCCGGTGCGCAGATCATGTTTTAGCGGACAGGAATGACCTGCTAAGGGTCTTTGTTTATGCCGATGATGAAGCAAAGGTGCAGCATATCGCCTGGAAATACAGCGTAACTCCCGAAAAAGCAAGATCCATGATAAAGAAAAACGATAAGTCAAGAGCAAATTACTACAATAGCTATGCTTCCGGTAAGTGGGGAGACCCTTCAAATTACGATTTGTGCATAAACAGATCACTTTTGGGAGTTGAGGGCAGCGCAGAGCTGCTGATAGCATGTCTCAGAATAAAAAATTTGTTATAGGGGGAGAAATATGAAGGATCATAAGTTTCTTGGCAGGAGCAGCGGAAAACGCTTCTGTATCGAAGGAATAAATGTTTTTGACAATAAGTGGCAGTCACTTGGAAAATGCGAGATAGTTCTTGATCCTTACGATAAAAGACCTTACAGCTTTTCGGTTTATCAGGTCGTTGCAGGTACAAAGACACTGACGTTTGCAGCAGGCAGGTTCAGGGACGACCAGTGGGGATTTTATCAGCTTGCAGAAGATCAGAACTGATAATTTTACTATCGGAAAATAATTCTTACACAATAAGGAAAGAGAGGAAACAAACATGAATGTTGATCTGAGAGTGGAAGCGCTGCTTGATCTTTCAAAAACGATAGCAGCAGGTATTTTTGACGGACTTACCTACCCCTGGGAGGCGCTGCCGAAGATAAAGGAATTCATCATTGCTTTGGGAAAAACGCTTCCCGCCGATGAATATGAGCAGAGAGGTGAGGATATCTGGATAGCTAAAAGCGCAAAAGTAGCCGAGAGCGCATATCTTCACGGACCGCTCATTATATGCGCAGATGCAGAGGTGCGTCATTGTGCGTTTATAAGGGGAAGCGCTGTAGTAGGCAGAGGTTCGGTCGTTGGCAACTCTACCGAGCTGAAAAACTGCATCATATTTGACGGCGCTCAGGTGCCGCACTACAACTATATCGGAGACTCTATCCTGGGTTATAAGGCGCATCTTGGCGCAGGTGCGATAACCTCTAACCTAAAATCGGACAAAAGCCTTGTTACGATCCGTACAGGCGATGAAAAGCTTGACACGGAGCTTAAAAAATTCGGCGCAATAGTAGGCGACAATGTTGAGGTGGGCTGCAATTCAGTGCTCAATCCCGGAACAGTGATATGCAGAAGGACAAATGTTTATCCGCTTTCGATGGTAAGGGGCATTGTTCCGCCTGACAGCATATACAAAAAGCAGGGTGAGGTCGCCGAAAAGATATATGATAAGTAATATGAAAAAAATACTTGTCCTTATGACAGGCGGTACGATCGGCAGCAGCCTGAACGACGGCATCATCTCTGTAAAAAAAGATTCATGCAGGGCAGTGGAGCTTTATTGCCGGCGTTTCGGGAATGATGTGCAGTTCCATACGGCAGGGCTGCTCAATATCCTGAGTGAAAACCTTGACAAGCAGCACTGGGAGATAATTGTGAACTATCTAAGGAACACCGATCTCAGCGGATACAGCGGCGTTATCATTACACACGGCAGCGATACGCTCTCTTACAGCTCTGCAATGATGAGCTTTTGTTTATGCGGGTTACAGCTTCCTGTAGTTCTTACTGCGGCTGATCTTGTGCCTGATGCTCCGGGCAGCAACGCTGTTGATGACCTGCGCGGCGCCGTGACAGTGATACAAAATATGCTTGGGGGCGTATATACTGTTTACAAAAATCCCGGCGATGAATACTGCTCTGTTTATCTCGCTTCGAGGATAACCGAGGCTGACAGAGTGAGAGGACACTTCACTTCGGCTGACGGCTCGCCCTTTGCACTGATAAGGGACGATAAAATGTATTTTACGGGAACAGCTTCTGCGCAGGAGGCTGTTGAACGATTGCATCCGATAGCATTTGAAGGTGACTTGTCGCTTAAAAATGATGTTCTTATGCTCAGGCAATATCCGGGCATGGATATTTCGTGCATACGTTTATGCAGCAGCGTCAGGGCAGTCCTGGTCATAACCTATCATTCATCATCCGGCTGCACAGAGGGAAGAGGGAGCCTGCTGACGCTTTTGGCAGAGTGCAGAAAGCGCTCTGCGGGATTATATCTTGCTTCGTTTCCTGAAAACGCATCACTTTACGAAACCTCGGATACGCTTATTAATAACGGTGCGGTTCCTCTCAGGCATATTTCAAATGAAGCGGCTTATGCAAAGCTGCTTTTAGCTGTCAACCTGCCGATAACAGACATAAGCGGCTTTATGGAAAGAGAAGTATGCCTTGAGACCATAAGATAATAAAAGTATCGTTCATACATTTTTGCTATTATGTAATAGTATTACAGTATGAACGATACTTTTTGTTTTTGAGTGTCTTGCCTGATATCAGTCAAATGCTGAGCTGATTCTTTCGGATGAGGTGATCTGCTTTGCCTGGCTTACGATCTTATCTGCATCCTCGCTGCTTACAAAGCATTCGATCTCACCATTGACTACTGCAGCAGTTTTGCCGCTGCTGCTTCGCATTATTTTAACAGTGTCGGTGAGCTGAGGATAATTATAATACCCGAATTCCACTTCAAGCAGCGTCTGTTTGAAGTCATCTAAGCTTTCCGGAGCTTCATTGGTTCTTTCAAGCTTTGAAAGGTCATTCAGGAATATTGAAATATTAGTGTACTGCAGCTCCTTGTCACCGTATTTTACGGTAATGAATTCGTTCTCGTAATAGTTGGGGCCTGTCTTTTTTACACGATCAATGGTGATCGTCTTTTCTTCCTTGCCGATCGTCGTTTTCAGCTGCTTTACCTCAGAATCAACAACCTTGAAGACAGAGCTGTCAAGCAGTTCGGCGCTTGTCAGGCTGTACCATGCGGCATTTTTACTGCTGATAGTGTATACTGTCTTTGCATTCTGTGCCATAACGTAGAATGAGCCGCTTTCGTCCTCTGCTGAGGTCAGCAGGGTGATGGAGCCGCTGCTCTTTCCTAAGAGAACGATCTTCTGATACGGCTTGTCAAGCCCGAATTGCGCAAGATCGTCCTTAGTTACATCAATTGCGGCAACTTTCTCTCCATATAAAGACTGAATGTCTTCGCATATCATTTTAGAAGCATTATCATTACAGCAGTCTCTCTTTTCGTCGTCTGTAATGAATTTTGAAGGATAGCAGCCGAAGGTGTTTTCTACTAAATTGATAAATTCGCTGTAGGCCCTGCCGCTTAAAGATAAGCTGTGAACTTCGTCTATCGTGCCGGTGATCCTTTTATCAAATAGCTGGAGCTTTTCGATGAAAAATGAATCTATGGAAGCTGCATCCACAAGATAAACATTCTCATCATTATTTTTCTTTACATATATGCCCTCGTTATCCGGAGCGTAGTTGCCAATGTCTATTTTTATTTCTTCGGCGTCGCTGTACCTCACAGAATAGCTGTACTTTGGTTCATCCAGACCAAACTCGCCGTATCTTGAACCGGATTTATCTATGATCTGTTTTGCGCTCAATGACTGAGCCTGAGAAACAAGCTGGTCTGTGATCTCCTTGTCGAGCTTGTAGGTATAGTGATCCTGCATTGTGTAAACGACGTCGGTACCGTCAGGCATAGTGTGTGAATTTTCAGCGCTGCTTTCGGAGCCTGCATCTGTGTATTGTGAGTCATTGAAGATAAATCCGAGAAGCTCATATTCTCCGCTTGCATTTTTTACTGAAAAATATTCAGGTACAAGCCCTTGTTTATAGTAGAGAATGATCTCATTGTTGTCTGAGCTTGTTATGCTTTCGTCTTTAGGTATCATAAAGGAAACTGCAAGAGCGGCTGTAAGCGCGGCTATAACTCCAAGTATTATTATAATGGATTTTTTGCTTTTTATCATGGTGAGCCTCCGTTATCTGTTCCTTCTCATAAGGAACACTGTAAATCCTGCGCCGAGAATTATCAGAGGTATGACAGCATATACTATAAATCCGAGGTTTGCTGCTGTCTGGTGGTCTATTTCTATGTCAAAAGCAGTGATCACCTTTTCTGGTATGCTTACAAGCTCCTGAGTGCGTCCGTTAACAGTTGCAAGCATTGTTGAAAGATAGGTTCTGTTGCTGTAATCAGAGCCGTAGTAGGAGCGTGCAAAAATTCTTTCACAGCCTGAAACGATCACTGATGAATACTTGTCGTCCTTTATAATGGTGCCCTGTGCAAGTATCGGAACATTGCCAACGATAGCGTCCTTATATGACCAGTTTTCGTCTGCGTCAAACGGACATATACCGGAGTATTCGGAATATTTCAGGAGAGGCGCTGCCGTAAGAGGATCTTTAATGAGAACGGGCTTTGCATATCCGGCTATTACTGTCCGGCTGATATCGCTTATGTTTTCTGTATAGAGATCGGATGCATAGCTGCAAAGAACTCCGTCAAAATAGTTCTGGCTGCTGCTGTTGATCCTGGTGCCGTCCGCTTCAAACACGAAGCCGTTGCCGACGGACATTCCATAATCAAGGAGAAGGGCATCAAGGTTAGGCATTTCTTTGATATCTGTAGGAGAAGCGATATAAAGCAGGTTCTTTCCGTAATTTCCGTTGTTTTCAAGAAATGCCCTAAGCTTGCTGACTGCATTTTGGCTGAGATCCTTTGACGGAGTATAAAGTACGACCATCTGCGTATCCTCAGGGATGATCTGGCTGCTCAGAACGATCTCTGTTACGGAATAGCCGTCTGCTTTCAGCGTGTTTTCAAAAAAGCTGCGGTCCTCGCTCGCATTGTCTATAATTATGGCAGTTTTTATCATCTCGCTTGTGCTTACCGAAAGTACTGCGTTGTCGATCTCCTGCTCTGCTTTTGAGGAGGCTATGTAGCTGAGATTGCCTGAGTAGTTTTCAAAGGTGAACATATCGGCCACTCTTAGTATCTTTCTGTTTGTGCCGCTCGTTATGATGATATCGGTGGTTTTAAGGTCGTCAGCATCAAAATTTTCGACGAATGAAGGATTCCTGACGATATCTACATATTCCACGTTTATCATCCCGTCAGAACATTTCTGCATTTCCTCAGCCAAAACAGCGGTCTGTTTGCAGTAGGGGTCGATGCCTGTGTATGTGTCTCTGTCAGAGAGGAATGATATAGTGACCTTGCGCTTCAGGTTCTGTGCGATCTCTCTTGTTTTTTCGTTTATCACAAAGTTTTTCATTCCTGTGATATCGGCGGTAAGAGCCGGCAGCTTGCTCGTCATTACGGATGCAACTGCATTTGCAAGCACCACAGCGATTATAACAAGCACGGTTATAATCAATGAAGCAAGTCCTCGTTTCATTTTGCGGTTCATAGTTGCAGGCTTGCCGGGTTCCTTGCTGTCAGCCTTTTGATTCTTTCTGAGATCTTTTTCCGGTGCTTTTACGGCAGATGCTGCGGCTGCCTTGCTTTCGTCTGATGCTTCGCTTAAAGCTGACTTGGTATCTTCTCCTGCTGCATTGACGGAGCTTTCGTCTTTTGTGAGCTCTTCTGTATTGTTTTTGTTTTCGTTGTCGTTCATGTCGGCACCTCCTGTCAAGCCCATCTTCTTCTGTCGATCATCCTGTCAGTCAGGAACAGGAAAAGCGCCGCCGCACTCAAAAAGAATATGATATCCGCAAATGAGATGATGCCAAGCGAAAAGCTGTTGTATTTAGACTGGAACGAAAGGGAAGATACTATTCCTTTCATCCAGTCCCAGGGGATAGTTGAAGCTATGGTGTCCACCATGCTTATGAGCACGTTGACCGCGAATGAGAGCACAGCGGCAATGATAACGCTTTCTGTCAGTGAAGAAATGAATATTCCTATTGCAATAAATGATGACCCCATAAGCGCCATAGCAAGAATATTGCCGATAATAACGCCCCAGTCGGGTGAGCCGACAAAGGAAAGTATTATGCCGTCAATGATATAGGCTGAAAGGCATATCACAAGCAGTACAAGAGCCGAAAGGAATTTTGCACAGACTATAGCTCCGATGCTGACAGGAGAAGTCAGAAGCGCCTGATCGGTCCGGTTGTGCTTATCCTCTGCAAAAAGCCGCATCGTGATGAGCGGAATGAGGAAAAGCAGTATAAAGAACATACTCTGAAACACTGTAGACATACTTGAAGTACCGTTGTAGAGGCACTGCACATAAAAGAAAACGCCGTTGAATATCATAAATGCCGCAGCTACGACATAGCCGACAGGCGAAGTGAAATAGGAGCCGAGCTCCCGTCTGAAAATTGCATACATAGTTGTTTTGTTCCTCCTGTCAGTTATTATTGCCTGAAATGATCTCCAGGTAAATATCCTCAAGGGACTGACCTGCGGGCTGCATAAGCATTATTGCATAATCTGTCCTTGCAACAGCGCGTGAAACAGCCCTGCGGATATCTTTTTTGCTCTCAATGCGGAACTCGTAGCAGCCGCGCTCTGTCTCGCCGAGACTTGTGACCCTTATGATGCCGTCTATACCTTTAAGCGCAGACATGATACCCTGTTCACGGCCTTCTATGATGATTCTCACTATGGTAGTGTCCCTTCCGGTGCCCATAAGGTGATCTATGCTGCCTGCTGCTGCGATCTTTCCGTTGTTTATCATTACGATATTATCACATACGGCCTGTATTTCTGTCAGCACATGAGAAGAAAGTATTACGGTATGGTTTTCTCCTAATTTGCGGATAAGGTTCCTCATCTCGATTATCTGCGCAGGGTCAAGACCGACCGAAGGCTCGTCAAGTATCAGTACGGGCGGATCGCCTAAAAGCGCCTGAGCAAGTCCTATGCGCTGACGATAGCCCTTTGAGAGATGGTTTATTATTCTTTCGCCCACATCGTCAATGCTCAGGTCTGTACATATTTTCGATATATGCTCGTCCATTGGCAGCTTTATTCTTTTTAGCCTGAACATGAACTCCAGGTATTTTCTTACTGTCATTTCATTGTAGAGCGGCGGTATCTCAGGCAGATAGCCTATTCTTGATTTTGCTTCTTTTGGTTCATCAAGTATGTTTTTGCCGTCGATAAGCACTTCTCCGCTGTCACATGAGATATATCCGGTGATTATGTTCATCGTAGTGGATTTACCCGCGCCGTTAGGCCCTAAAAAGCCGAGAATATCGCCTTTTTTGACCTTGAAGCTTATGTTGTCAAGCGCCTGATGCCGTCCGTAGCGCTTGCTGACGTTTCTGACCTCTATCATTATATTACCTCCGATCAAATATCTATTTCAAGGACTACCGGACAGTGGTCGCTGCCCATGATATCCGAGAGGATATCGGCTCTTGTGATCTTATCCTTTATCCTGTCCGAAACGATAAAATAGTCGATACGCCATCCTGCATTGTTCTTTCTTGCGTTGAAGCGGTATGACCACCAGCTGTAGCGTCCTGTTTCATCGGGGTGCAGGAAGCGGAAGCTGTCTGTAAATCCGCTTTTCAGCAGTTTGTCTATTTTTTCGCGTTCCTCGTCCGAGA
Organism: uncultured Ruminococcus sp.; assembly: GCA_902802105.1. GTDB lineage: Bacteria > Bacillota > Clostridia > Oscillospirales > Acutalibacteraceae > UBA1213. The sequence continues at coordinate 9,630 of CADCKR010000033.1, read as the reverse complement.
AGCCTGCGTTGCCGCGGTTTGACTTTGGGTTTTTAAGGTCTATCTCGTTATGCGCCACATTCAGATCTCCGCAGTAGATGACCGGCTTTTTTTCGTCAAGTGCTTTAAGGTAGTTCAGCAGGTCGTCCTCCCATTTCATGCGGTAATCAAGTCTTTTCAGACCGTCCTGAGCGTTTGGGGTATATACATTGACAAGGTAGAAGCTCTCAGCCTCGAAGGTTATCATTCGTCCCTCGTGGGCGTGTTCGTCAATATCCATTCCGTTATAGACAAGGCTCAGCGGTTTATGCTTTGTGAACAAGGCTGTACCTGAATAGCCCTTTTTTTCAGCACTGTTGAAGTATTTATCGCAGTCCAGCGGCACATCAGCCTGACTTTCGTGCATTTTTGTTTCCTGAAGGCATATAAAATCCGCATCCTGACTGTTTACAAATTCGATAAAGCCCTTTTGCATACACGCCCTCAGACCGTTAACATTCCAAGAAATAAATTTCGTATCGACCAGTCCTTTCAGTTTTATACAAAATACCAAACTACATTATACCATATCACGAAGTATTATATCAAGACAAAAAAATCAAGAATCCACGGAAATCAATTTTTGTCAGGGGAACTTTCAGCGGCAAGCTGCCGCACCCGATTCGGCGCAGAGCCTGCGCTCCCGATTTGCTTCTTGTTCAACACATACTGTAGTCAATACCGCCAGAGCGAATAAATCAGCGTCTGTAAAAGAATGTTCGTCAAAAGACCGCTGATGCACCAGCTTCTACGGGAATGACTAAGGGATGAGCAGAACAAAGCGAGTGTAAACGAGCGGAGCGGACACGGGAGCGGCAGCTTGCCGCCGAGGTTATGACAGTTTTTTTGCATGACAGGTGTTATAATTATTCTGACGGAATGATAATTATTTATAAGGAGGGCAAGCCATGCTTGAACCGGAAATGCTGAAAAACGGTGCCGACAGACGAACCAGGGAAATTATCATAGGCAAGCTGCTTTTAGATTACGGCTTTCTGTCGAGGCAGACGATAGGAGAAACACGATGTTCAAGACCGATAGATCTTCTGTGCATCGGCAGCAGAAGAAAACAGGTTTTGTTTGCGTCTGCTTTTCACGGAATGGAGTGGATAACAACTCTTGTGCTGCTGCGGTTTGTTGACGAGCTGTGCGATGCAGTGATGAAAGGGCGAAGTATGTGCGGAGTGAGGGTGGGTACTTTTCTGAATCAAAGAGGACTTGCAGTCGTGCCGTGTGTTAATCCCGACGGCGTGGAAATACAGCTTCACGGTGCAGAAAGTGCCGGCAGCTACAAGGAGCTTGTTCAGAAGGTAAGCAAAGGCGATACTACACGCTGGCAGGCTAATGCTGCGGGTGTGGACATCAACCATAATTTCTCTGCAAATTGGGAGGAGCTGCGCCGGGCCGAAACAGAAAGCGGCATCAACTCACCTTCGCCTACCAGATTCGGCGGCTCATATCCCGAAAGTGAACCGGAGAGCCGGACGCTTGCTTCATATTGCCGTACCGGAAATATAGACCATGCGCTTGCATTTCATAGTCAGGGCGAGGAGATATACTGGGATTTTGGCAGCTATCGTGACCCTGAGGCTCTGAAAATGGCAAGGATAATGTCATATTCAAGCGGCTACACGATATCGGAGCCGGAGGGACTTGCCTGCGGAGGAGGGTTCAAGGACTGGTTTGTGGAGAAATTCAGACGGCCTGCATTTACGGTGGAGGTCGGTCTTGGCGAAAATCCGCTGCCTGCATACCAGTCGGACGAAATATACAAAAAGCTGCGCGAAATGCTTGTCCTTGCAACTGTGCTGTAATGCTGCTCATTTTGGAATATTGTAAATGTCATTTTGATGTTTTTCATCGGTTTACTGTGCATAATTGCGGCTGTTTTATGACCCGTGTGCAAGTCGGGATTTAAAATTAAAAAAGTCAAATGCCGCTTTTATGGTTACGCTGCTTGTCTTACACATACCTTAGTTCGTGCCGCCAGGAATAGTAAATTAGCGTGTGTGAAAGAATGTTCATCGAAAATATGGGTCAGCGAAATTTTACGGCAGGCATTATCACCCCCCGGCTGAGCACAAGCTCATCGAAATTCGGCGGTTTTGGGAAGGGGGTTCGGTGGAGAAGCCTTTTTCCGCCGGAAAAGGGTTTCCCGCGTGTAACTTGCCGGCGGAACTTGGATTTACATGAATATTGATGAACAAGGCTTGATAATTGAATGAAATTGTGCTATACTTTTGCTGTTGTTATTAAAAATTCTTTTCCGAAAGGATGTTTATATGAAAAGGACAGCAAAGATGGCTGCGGCATTTGTGACGCTTCTTCTTTCAGCATTGCTTTGTGCCTGCGGAAATAACAGCAGCAATAATAAGACCGTCAGTGCAGACAGCAGTATCGTTTCTGCAAATGAAAGTGATATGTCATCATCAGCGTCTGAGAAGGAAAGCACTTCCGGGATATCGCAGGAGAGCAGCTCCGAGCCGGAAGCATCAAACGAAAAAACCGTGAGCGGCTCTGCTTCTGATGTAAGTGAAGCATCACCGGACGAAAGCAGCGAAGCATCCGATCCAGACAAAGTGCCATCAGATGCGGGCAGCGAAGCATCCGCAGACGAGAACAGTGATGCATCGGTCAGTGAGGAGCCGTCAGAGGAAAGCGGCGAGATATCACAGGACAGTCAGGGCTATTACTTTGATGATGAACAGATAGTTACGGATTATCACGAAGCAGAATATTTCACCGATGATGAAAAATTCAACGCTTTGTTTGAAAAGAACGAGATCGACAAAGCATATAATGACGAGCTGAGAGAGATAGAGGATACCCTTGATATGCGCAATACCACTATAAAATATGCGCAGATATGGAAAGACGAGCAGGCTGAGGCTTATCAGAAGCTCTATGATATGCTTGCAGAACTGCCAGAGGAACAGGAAAAGCTTGTAAGCTCTCAGCAAAACTGGCTTGGTGAGCTTGATGAGATAGAGGCAGGCTTCCAGAGCGAAGCGTCAGGCTCAGGTACTTACGGCCTGCTTGCAGCGGATTCGGCAATGCTTAATTATTACAAGGGCAGGGCAGCTATACTTTATTACCAGATATATCTGCTTAACGGCAGCTTTGACATGAACTGATCTACAGCATAACGATCATGTATAACAACGAAGGAGGAACAGCATATGAAGAAAACGGTTTTCACCCGCTCAATGATACTTGTTATTCTGACATTATTTGTTCTTGCCGTATCAGGCTGCAATATGGAGCTGAACAACAGGAACAATCAGTATGTTGCAGATGTGAAGAAGCTTGTTAATGATTCGGTGAACTATACAAGAAAGCTCAGACAGCAGGATGAAGCCTTTGACTGCAAGGACAGCGAAAAGCTCAGGGGATACCTTCTTGCGGCAGATGACCTTATAAATACTCTTGAAAAGATACAAAAGCTGCGTCCTTCAGACGAATTTGACGATATGGACGATCAGCTCAAGAAAGACTCAAAGAATGCACTGACGCTTATTTCACAGATAAAGGCGATGGTGGTCTACGCAGGCGAAAACGGCGATGATTCCATCTATCGCAGAGAAAAAGATGATTATTTTTCAATATACTATGACTACTATGACAGCATGAAAAATATATCCTCTGCAATACAGACCTACTGGAGAAATGCATAACCATAAAGCCGATATTTTTAAGGACGGCGGACATTGTGTCCGTCGTTTTTTTGCTTTTTTCATTCTTTTTCATCTTTTTGCATCTTTTGTTAAACAAACCTTTGATTATTATAGTATAGTGTGGTATAATAGATCTGTATACAGGCTCTTAACGGAGACTTGCTGTATTTGTTGTGTGATAAAGGTGAAAAGCTATGAAAAATGTACTTAGTCCAACAAGAAAGAAAATACTTGAATATCTGAATAAAGAAACAGCGAATAACCGTTTTCCTTCCGTCAGGGAGATATGCAATGCAACAGGCCTGAAATCTACATCTACGGTACATTCACATCTCAAAGTCCTTGAACAAAACGGATATATTTCCCGCCTTGCAGGGCACCGCTCCATACGAATGACAGGCGCGGCGGCCTCTGTTTCCGTTCCGGTCGTAGGACGTGTCACGGCAGGTCTGCCGGTCTACGCATTTGAGGATGTGACAGGACATATTCCGTTTCCTGCTGAAAAGGCTTCCGGAAAAGATCTGTTTGCCCTGAATGTTACCGGAGAGAGCATGAAGGATATCGGCATATACGATGGTGATATTGTGGTTTGCGAAAAGACTTCCTGCGCTGATGACGGCGATATCGTAGTCGCACTTATAGGTGAGGAGGCTACGGTCAAGAGCTTTTACAGGGAAAACGGCCGTTACCGGCTGCAGCCGCACAATCCTGATTTTGAGCCTATAATAACCGATGAGCTCATCATTCTCGGCAGGGTCATTTCTCTATATCGTGAGTACTGACTGCCTTATGCCCGATACAGAAAATATATAAACCTCAGAAGGTGTGAAGATCAGATGATATTTTTAAAAAGAAAAATGCTCATCAGCTGCCGCGCGCTGACAGCGATAGTGAGCATAGCCGCTCTTGCACTGACCTTTTTGAATGCCGCTGTGTTAAGCGTCAATGCTGCAACGATAATCGACAACGGAGATTATGTTTTCCGTGTGCTTGAGGACGGCAAGACTGCAGAAATACTGCAATACAACGGAAAAAGCCTTTATGTTTCAATGCCGTCTACGGTGGATAAATACAAGGTCGCACAGATCGGTCCTACAGCCTTTATGCATAACGATACCATTAAAGAGCTTGAAATACCTGGTTCGGTAGAGAGGATAGGCTCCAACGCATTTGCGGGCTGTTCTGCACTGCGCAGGCTTGAAATTTACGGAAATGTTGAGAATATCGAAGAGTGCGCTTTTTATAACTGCGCATCACTTGAAACCGTTACCATCAATGAGGGCGTGATGAATTTCGGCGATTCCGTTTTTTCGGGCTGTTCATCTCTCAAAAGCATCACCTTTCCGAACAGTACGCTTAAGATCGGAAAGTATGCCATGTTCAACTGTACGTCGCTTGAAACCGTAAATATACCGTCTACGATAAAAGAGCTTGGCGGTTATGCGCTTGAAGGAACAAAATGGATGAAAAACCAGAAAAACGATTTTGTTACGGTCGCAGGCGGCATACTCATACGCTATAACGGCAAGGAAAAATCAAGGAGCCTGCCCGATTCGATAAAACGCATAGGCGACTGCGCTTTTGCCGGCAATACAGAAATAGACACCATTCTTCTTCCGAGAACAGTTACCGAGGTCGGCAGGTCTGCTTTTGAAGGCTGTTCTTCACTTACTACAGTAACTCTGCCGGATGCCGTAACAAAAATAGGCGAAAAGGCGTTTGCAGGATGCAGCTCGCTGAATAACATCATACTGCCCTCAAAGCTTAAAGAGCTTGACGATTATGTATTTGCTGAATGTACTTCTCTTACCGCGATGACAATTCCGGGCAGTGTCGAGAATATCCGCAAATACGTTTTTGAAAACTGTGATAAGCTCAAAAACTTAAAGCTTCAGAACGGAATAAAATGTATCGAGGAATTTGCGTTTACTCACTGTAATTCTCTTGGCAGGGTGATATTTCCCGAATCTCTTACAGAGCTTCATACATCGGTTTTTCTGGATTGTCTGAATCTTACCAGAGTTGAGTTCAACGGTGACACCGAGCTTCCCTTTCAGCCGTTCCAGGAATGCAGGAACCTTAACGAGATAGTTTTTTATAAGAATCCCACCAAGCTCAGCGAATACGCATTTGTAAATAATGATGATCTTGTTTTCTACAGTGACGAAAGCCTTACCGTGCAGGAATACGCCCGCAAGCTGAAAGCGAAGAGTGAAAGCATAAAGAACCTTCCGCCTTATACAGACAAAGGCGTTATTGAACAAGCGGCCGAGGAATCCGAGGAAAAGGGATTTTCAAGCACTTATACCATTATAGTTATCGCTATAGTCATAGTTGATGTTGCGGTTATCGTACTGTTCAGCTTTTATATCCTTATTTTCGGCAACAAGAAAAAGAAAAAGAAAATATCTGCTGTAAGTGCCGCATCTTCCGCAGACAAGTCCGGACGTTTATCGGAAAACGCGGAGCGTCGTATAGATCCGCAAAGACCATCGGATATCCATAAGCGCAGCCCCCACAGAACCGTCGGATCCTCAGAAAGACCCGGGACCCGTCACCACGCAGGAAAAAGACCTGTGTCACATTCTGCAGGAGCCGGAGCTTCATTACACGATAATAAACATAAGCCTGAAAGAAAAAAGCCAGATAACAAACGAAGCAGATAATGCATAGGGTATGTTCTGTGCTGCGCTGCATATTTTAACAAAAGGAGAGTCATTAGCATTGAATAAAAATAAATATCCCGACAATCCGGAAATTATAAAGCTTATCAAAAAAAGAAGAAAAGGCCTTCTCAGGATAGTATTCAGCCGTTTTGGAATAACAGCTCTGCTTTTGCTGCTTCAGGTCGTAATTCTTGTATTTCTCTATATGTGGTTCAATGAGGACATTGAATATTTTGCAATGGCAGCAACAATATTTACCATATTAGTGTTGCTGCACCTTTTTATGCTTGAAATGGAATCCTCGGCCAAGCTTACGTGGATGTTCCTGATAACCCTTTTGCCGCTGCCTGCCGCTCTCATGCTGATATTTACCGAGAATGACAGCGGACACAGCCGTATGAGCAGACGCCTGCAAAGACTTATCAAAGTTTCAAAAGGGGTAATAAAGCAGGATGAACGTGTTATAAAGGAAGAAGATGTCGTTTCGACCTCAACTGACGCTCTTTGCCGATATCTGAATAATTCAGGTACGTTTCCGATCTACGATGGTTCAGAGGTGACGTATTTTCCGCTTGGAGAATATAAATTCAAGGCTATGCTGGAGGAGCTGAAAAAGGCGGAAAAATTCATATTCATGGAGTACTTTATCATTGATGAAGGGCTTATGTGGGGAAGCATCCTGAAAATACTTGCCGAAAAGGCGGCTCAGGGTGTCGAGGTTCGTGTAATGTACGACGGTATGTGCGAGATATCTACTCTTACCTCTGATTATCCCAAGCGCCTTGCAAAGCTTGGCATAAAGTGCAAGTCGTTTTCTCCGCTTACTCCGTTTATTTCCACACAGTACAATTACCGTGACCACCGGAAGATACTTGTCATTGACGGCAAGGTCGCATTCAACGGCGGCGTTAATCTTGCTGATGAGTATATAAACGAGATAGTCAGGTTCGGCCATTGGAAGGATACCGCACTGATGATAAAGGGCAAGGCGGTAGACAGCTACACGCTGATGTTCCTTCAGATGTGGCATATTACTGAGATGACAAAGAAGCTTGAATGGACGCAGTATTTTGGTCTTTCCGATGTGCAGAAGAATGACGGCTATATTATACCTTACTGCGACAGTCCGCTTGATACCTACAAGGTGGGTGAGACTGTTTATATGGATATACTTGACCGTGCGAAAAGCTATGTCCATATCATGACGCCCTATCTCATACTTGACAACGAGCTGGAAATGTCGCTGACCTATGCAGCTCAGAGAGGTGTTGATGTAAAGCTTATTCTTCCCGGAATACCCGATAAGAAAATGCCCTACGCTCTTGCAAAGACTCATTATAAGCACCTTATTGATTCAGGTGTAAAGATATATGAATATACACCGGGCTTTGTCCATGCGAAGGTATTTGTCAGCGATGATGAAAAAGCTGTTGTAGGTACTATAAATCTTGATTACCGCAGTCTTTACCATCACTTTGAGTGTGCGACCTTTATGCTGAAAACCGGCTGTATACCGCAGATCGAAGAGGACTTTCAGAAAACTCTGGAAAAGTGCAGTGAGGTAACTGACGAAACTATAAAGGGCACAAAGCTTTCCTACAAGATAAGGGGCGGCATAATGAAGATATTTGCGCCTTTGATGTAAAAAATCGGTCTTTTTTGATGTACAATATCTGTTCGTGCTGAACATCCTATTTTATTCCTTGGAAAACCGTGGTATAATTATTCTGTTATGAACTCAGATCATTAAAAAGGGCGTGTAACAAATGAACAGCAGCAATAAAAAGTTTATCATTCTGATAATAGTGATCGTGGTGATTATTCTTGTGATATTCGGAGTGAGAGCCCTGATCTTTAATGTGCTTCTTGAAAATCCCGCGGCATATTCGTTCGTTGCTTTGTTCGGAATAATGGCAATAGTTATTGTTTTTTCTGTTATCAAAGCCAAAAACAATGATTCGTTAGGTAATTCCGGCAGTATGGACGATATGGATTTCGAGATGAAGAAATATCTTATCCTTATGGGAGACGATAAGCCGAAGGATCCCAGTGTGTATCAGGCACGCAAATGCCCGAACTGCGGAGCGCCGGTAGACCCTATGCGTCCGAATTACTGTTCATTCTGCCGTACAAAATTTATTGATACAACAAAGGATCCGAGGAAAACCCCTGTTCACCCTGATGATTACAATCCTACCCGTTACTATGACGAAAACTTTACCGGCTACAGTATCAATCACGCCAATGACCAGCAACATCCCGGAAATATGAACAGCGGCAATAACGGTTACGGACAGAACAACGGCTATAGTCAGAATAACGGCTACGGACAGAATAACGGCTTCAATAACGGCTACGGGAACTACGAAAATGACAATAATTACGATTTTGACAATAACATAAACAACCGTTACCGCTGATACTGTGAGAAAAGAAAGGAAATCAATATGAAAAACAAAGTTTTAAAAGCAATATTTCTTTTGTCGGCAGTTTTAGGTATCTTTTTTGCGTGTTCGCTGCCTGCTTATGCAAAGGTAAGGATAAAGATAAAAGGTGCAAATCTTGGACCGGGGGTCTATCTATTAATTTTCGGATTTATTGCAGTTATTACCATCATTATAGCGCTCGCTAACAAAAAGAAAATAAACAAAAAAAATCCATACAATAACATAAACCTATACAAAAATAAAAATGACCCTCTTAATAACAACACCTTCGGCAGCGATAACTACGGCAATCAGAACAACAGCTTCGGCGGCAATACCTACGGTAATCAGAACAACAGCTTCGGCAGCGATAACTACGGCAATCAGAACAACAGCTTCGGCGGCAATACCTACGGTAATCAGAACAGCAGCTTCGGCGGCAATACCTACGGTAATCAGAACAGCAGCTTCGGCAGCGATAACTATGGCAATCAGAACAGCAGCTTTGACAGCAACACATATAATAATGATTTTAACTTCAGCGATAGCTCCTATAGCAGCTCAGGCGGCTTTGCAGAAAATGACGACAGCTTCGGCAGTTTTCAGGGCACAGGCAGCGGGAAGCCGTTTGAGGATATTACAGACGGCAGCTTTAACGGCGGAGTAGGTTTCGCCGATGATGACTTCAGCAGCAAAAACTGATAAATTGAAATCCCCGCAGGAAGAAATCCTGCGGGGATTTTTTGCGGTTCGCCCGGCATGGGCGTAGTCTAATCGGTGAAAGTCCGTAAAGTGCCCTGATAGTGGGAAACTTACAGCCAAAGGCAAGGGTGTCCATCGTGAGGT
>CADCKR010000032.1 GCA_902802105.1 uncultured Ruminococcus sp. | reverse complement strand
TATAGTCTCCTCTTTACAACTCTGCTCATGGCAATTAGCTCCTTTACGCTGAGATTAATATACTGCAATACTATCCGTACAAGGTATACAAAAATTTTATATCATAAGAAAAAAATCTGCAATTATTGTATCATTTAATTTCACTTTTGTCAATGTGTTTATGTCAGTTTTGTCAAAAGCTATCATCGAAAGCCGATTTTTTGTTCATAAAGTACATTTTAAACCGTTGAATATATACATTTCCACAATAGATCTTTATTAGTCATTTTTCACATCGGCTGCATTTCTTCCGGCTCTTGAATATACACATCCGCAGTAATTCTGACGGTAAAGACAGTATTGTGCCGAAAGCTCTATAGAACGCTTGTAACCGCCGTTTTTCTTGAAATCCGAAAAAAGATAAGCCACTCCTGAGGAATCGCTTATCTCACGGCCTATTTCATTCAGCACCGCACTGTCCTTCAAAGGGCTGATAGAGAGCGTTGTGGTAAAATAATCAAAGCCGCCCTGCTTTGCAGCGGCAGCGGCCTCACTCAGTCTCAGACGATAGCACTTATGACAGCGCTTTCCTCTCTCCGGTTCTTTTTCAAGCCCCTTCGCCATGTCAAAAAATTCCTGCGGGTCATATCTGCCTTCAAGAATATGCACCTGCGGGCACATCTCGCTTACAAGCCTTTTCAGCTCATCGACCCTGTGCCTGTATTCCGTCTCCGGAAAAATATTCGGGTTATAAAAGAATACGGTAATATCAAAGTATTCCGTAAGGTACTCCAAAACATAACTGCTGCACGGTGCACAGCAGGCGTGAAGAAGCAGTGTGGGACGTTTCCCGCCTGACTTTATCTCACTGAGAGTTTTCTCAAGTACAAGCTTATAGTTTATCTTATTCATCATGCCCACCCGCACTCTTAACATAAGAAATTATATCCTCAGCCGATGAAGCCACAAATTCAGCTCCTGCCGACACAAGCTCATCCACACCGCGGAAACCCCAGCTTACCCCACAGAACCGCACCGATGCATTCTTAGCCGTATAGGCATCTACATCACTGTCACCTATATAAAGCACCTCGCTGCATTCTGCGCCGAACAGCTTCATAATACCGTTCACGCCGTCAGGCGCAGGCTTGCGCTCGCAGCCGTCACGCTTGCCCCATATTTCCGCAAAGCAGTGTTCCGGAAACAAAGCGCTGACTATCTTTTTTGAGAAAGCATCCGGCTTGTTTGAATTTACGGCATAGCGCACTCCCATCGCAGTAAGTTTGCTGAGCATTTCGGCTATACCTTCATAAGGTTTTGTATTGTCAAGGCAATGCTCCGTGTAATATTCCGAAAATTCAGCAAGAAGCCGTTCTTTTTTTTCGGGAGTGAGCTTATCCTTTCCTCCGGCAGCCCTGTCTGCAAGCACAGAAACTCCGTTGCCGACCATCCTGCGGTAGCTCTCTACCGGGTGCCCTTCAAATCCGACAGCTTCAAGCGCATGGTTCATGGCTCCTGCAAGATCGGCAAGTGAGTTTATAAGAGTACCGTCCAAATCAAAAATACAAAGCTTTATCATATTATTATTCCTTTCCTGAATATTATCGGGAGATGACCGATTTTCCGATCTCTCCCGATTGATCACTTCTTTTTAATTGTACCGTTCTGCTTTTTCACCGCAGCAAGACCGCTCTTTGAGCCCGGCAGTCCCTGTCCGGTGCTTCCGCCGCCAAGCGCAGCAGCAGGCAGCGGCTTGTTCCTGAGTATCAGTATCAGTATCACTGCGATAAGAACAAAAATGCCTGAAATGATGGAGAAGAAAATTATATCAGACATATTCGGTGATGTCACGTTGAATTCTATCTCCAGTTCTGTACCGTTGAGCTGCATAGAAACTGTGCCGTCCTCGTTTTTGGCAAGATCAGACTTATCCGAAGCGGTCTCGGAGCTGTATGAAAAGCTCTTTAAGATATCACCGCTCTGGGTTGCTATCTTATAGATAACAGGCGTCTCCGAGTTCTTTCCGATAACGACCGATGCAAGGTCAAGGTGGTCTTTATAGTGCTTCATCGTGCGCAGCGTCATAAACTGACCCTCGCTTGAATACTTTGTTGAATTCTTGCCGCTGAATATCTTTGTAAAGGTCTCATTCAGCGCTTCTGGAGTACCGCTTGTCGTATATGTGCACATACATTCATCGTTTATAACAGACTGCACTGCTCCGTAGCCAAGGTGCTCCATGTACGACCTTGCATAATCAGAGGCTTCGTCTCCTCCGGCTCCCCTGTCATATCTGAGCGTAACGGTCTTGCGGAGGTTATCGGCCTCCAGCGGCTCTGTCTCTATCTCGATAGATGTAGCCTTATACTGCTGACCGTCGTTTATTCTCAGCTTCATATATGATCCGTCATATTTGAACGCCGACTTTTTGCCGTACTGATTTTCTTCAAGGAAGCTGTCGGCTATTTTCCATGTACCGTTTTCATATAGCTGACACTCACTCAGCTCTGTATTTCCGGATACAGAATAAATGTATTCAACAGGTACATTTGTGCTGTTGTTTCCTATGTAATTCGAGAAGTCTACCTCTTCATTGTAGGAGTTCTGTTCTGCAAGTATCGTGCTGCCGAGCGACCTGTCCATATACTCGACCTCGCCGTATTCTGTGTGAAGGAGCTTTTGTGTGTAGCTGCGCATCTGCGACTGGTCAAGATTCTTGAACTTTACTGTATAGTTGTAGGAATTGTTTGATATCGGCCACTCTGCCGATGCCGCAGGCGGAGTATTCTCTGTAAAATACTTTCTTATGTTTTCGCTGTCGCTGTCAAATGTAGACTGTGCTATAGTAAAAATAATTGTACGGTCATAGTATATCTTGGAATCGTCATAGCTGCCCTTTTTCTTAACAGTTTCTATCCTTATGCGCTGCAACGGGTAGCCGTCAAGACAGTTTACCGAGATAAGCGGTTCTGAGCTCTGAGTATCGTCATTAAGTGAAACAGAAGCCTTATCTTCCTGAACGGCAAAGTCAAGTCCGCTGAAATTTTCGCTCTTTGCGCCCTGACTTATCCAGTCTGTGAGTAGATTTTCGCTTGTGAAATTTTCCTCAAGCTTCCAGCCCCTAGTCATTATCGTATTCGGGCGCGAAAACGACACGAGTGCCTGCTGACCGATGATACGGCTTGCCTTTTCCATGTATTCCTGTTTTGATTCAAACGAAAGCTCAAAACTGTATTGTATATTTCCTTCGGAATAGCCCTTAGAGGGTGTCAATGCATTAGGGCAATACTTCTGCACGACCTTTTCAAGGTTCGCTTCAGCCTCCGAGCCTGTCTTGATCACGCTCTGCGGGAAGGTCATCACCATTGTACGCTTACCGACAAATGAACCGTCCACCGACAGAGAGGTCTTGATATCAACTTTTTCTTCCGTTTTATTACGGCACGATGCAAAAGCAAGCACCGAAAGCAATGTAACTACTACAAGTATAACTGCGCTGATCTTTTTTGACAAAGTCACCACTTCCTGTTTTCAATACTTATCATATCTATTTTACTATTTTATATAAATAATGTAAAGAGTTTTCTTTCTATTTCCACATAAACAATTTTTGTCAGGGCTTCTGCCTTACGGCAGAGGTGTCCGCCGGACACCTCGCGCCCCCGAAAGCCGTACTGAAAATTTAAAAGTGAAAAGTTAAAACAATAAATCGGCGTCTTTAAAAAAAGTTTTTGCAAAGCACCGGCGGCAAGCTGCCGCACCCGATTCGCTTCTTGTTAAACACATACCTTAGTCAGCGTCTGTAAAAGAATGTTCGGCAAAAGACCGCGAATGCACCTGCTTCTACGGGGATAACTAAAGAATGAGCAGAACAAAGCGAGTGTAAACGAGCGGAGCGGGCACGGGTGCGCAGGCTCTGCGCCGGCGCCGGCGCAGATCATTTAGAGAGCTTTTTATCAAAAAGCGTCATAGGGTCGATATATCTTTCGCCGCTGATAGCTTCCATGTGGATATGCGAAGCATCAAGCTGCTCGCACGGCACAGTACCAACATAGCCTATCACCGTACCTGCGTCTATATGGTCTCCCTTTTTGACAACGGACTTTTCGCTAAGCCCGCTGTATCTTACAGTGCAGCCGCTCTGAGCAATAATTATTGTATTGCCGTACAGCGGGTCGGCCGCAACATCCATTACGATACCCTCAGTGACAGACCGCACCGCCGCACCCTCCTTGGCTTTGATGTCTATTCCCTTATGAGCGCGCCAGTCAGCCATCGTCTTTGAATAAACCGGCGCTGTAACGCTGAAAGGCTTCACTACATCACCGTTTTCAACAGGAAAAAACACCTTAGGCTCCTGAACCGCACTTTCTTTTTTGGCTTCCGCAGCTTTTGTGCTTACCTCCGGAGCCGATGAAGAAGCCGGACTTTCAGATGACTTCTTGCTTTCCTTCTGCTCAGAGCTTTCATCTGCCGCTGAGCTTTCCTGTAAATCAGATGATTCCGCCTTATCATAGCTTTCGCCGCTCACGTCATTGGCGGTCTGCATATCGCCGACAGAGCTTTCATTATTATTCTCTATATCTGTTGTTATGCTGCCATAAGTAGTCCATGCCGCAGCTGCAACAGTCATAATACAGATAGCAAGGGCAATATAAAAACCCGCATTGTTTTTGGCGCCCTTTGGCCTGCTTTCCTCATTTCTGTTTTTTGTTCTCATATTATGCACCTCCGTTGTTAGTATTGCTCAGGAATACAAGCTTATTCACGAAAATGCATAAATCCTCCAAATATAAAAAAGGACACGACAAACAAGCCGTGTCCTCAAAAAACAACTCTGCTATTGTGCCTGATATGTATTACTTCTCTGTAAGAATATACTTCTTGCCTTCCTGAACTGCAGTATATGTCTTGCTGCCGGAAATAACAGTATCCTCTGTTGTCTTTGTGGTGCCGCTCTCGCCCTTCTTGAAGACAACATTGAACTTAGCATCTACAAAAGCCTCGCCGTCGTCTGCAAACTTGGAAACGGTGCATGAGAACACGCCGTCACCCTCGCTCTTGACTTCCGGGCTGCTTGACTTAGCGTTGCTGTCAGAGATCTTGAAAACAACATCCTGAGCGTCCCAGTCTGTAGGCATCTCAACAGTGAGAACTGCAAGTGTGTTGTCATCGGTTTCACCGCTATCGCTTGAAGCTTCCTCGGATGACTCGTCAGCGGGCTCCTCTGATGATTCATCAGCAGGCTCCTCTGATGAATCATCAGCAGGCTCCTCAGATTTTGATTCTTCTGTTGGATCAGTTGAGGATGTCTCTGTAGATGTAGTTGAAGCGGCCTCTTCTGTGCTCTTTTTGATCTCTCCTACACGCTCAAGTGATCCGTCGTCATTTACCTTATAATAATACGACTTACCCACACAACCTGTCAGAAGAGCCGTCGAAGTTACCGCCAAAGCAAGCGCTGCAATAATTGCTGTGATCTGTCTGCGTTTCATATACAATACCTCCGTTATATTATGATCTGACTTTTATACTCATATCATACACTATATATAATTATACACTTTCAGAAAAATTTTTCAATATATTTTTTAAATAATTTTAAAAAATTGTTGAATATGTCTATTATTTTTTGCTGCTATTTCCGAAAGAAACAAAAATTATGTAAAATGATATTTATTATGCAGCACTAATGCTATTGACGAATCCGTATTATTCTTTTAAAATAAATCCGGAATATTATCGTGCATTTGTGCTGACAGATACGCCATTTTTTGCCTGATATTCCAACAAATCTGATATATGGCACAAAAGCACATGAATAGGCAGGGATACCCTGCATTCACGAAAAACCGGGAAGGAAGTCTGACAATCTATGCTATTCAAATTAATTGCTCTGGACATTGACGGTACTCTTACAAACTCACGCAAGACCATATCCGCCCGCACCAAAAGCAAGCTAATAGCCTTCCAGAAAAACGGCGGAAAGATCGTCCTTGCATCGGGACGTCCAACTCAGGGAGTAATGCCCTACGCCGATGCGCTCAGGCTAAAGGAACTGGGCGGCTACATTATGCCCTATAACGGCGGATGCATCACTGAATGCAGCACCGGAAACATACTTTACCGCAATTTTCTCCCGCACTCATACATCCCGCAGATATGCAGCATGATCAAGGATTATCCTGTAGGCATAAACACCTACAAGGACGGAAAGATCCTTGCAGGTCAGCAGATAAATAAATACACAGAGCTTGAAGCCCGCATAAACTTCATGGAGCTTGAATTCGACCCGAATTTTGCAGAGAGCATCACAGAAGATGTACCGAAATGTCTTCTTCACGGTGAACCGGAGGTCATTTCGGAGCTTGAAGTGATACTTTCTGAGCGTTTCGGCAATGAGCTTGGAATATTCAAGTCAGAACCGTTCTTCCTTGAGATCGTCCCAAAGACAGTCGATAAGGCTCAGTCGCTTGAAAGGCTCCTCAAGACTCTCGGATTTTCTACAGACGAGTGCATTGCCTTTGGTGACGGCTTCAACGACATTACAATGATACGTTATGCAGGACTTGGCATTGCAATGAACAACGCTTCCGACACCGTAAAAAGAGAGGCTGACTATGTTACCGGCTCAAACGACGAGGACGGTATCGCCAACCTGCTCGAAGAAATGGGTCGCTCCGTATTTCCTTCGCTTGCTATGCTCTGATCTTCCGGCAGCGCAGAGCCTCCGCCGGCAGCTTGCCGGCCAGAAATTGATTTCAGGGTAATTTTGCAAACACCTATTGAAATCATCACTGCATTTATGATATGATATACGCAGTTGAAATATGGAGGAAAAGGGAATGGAAAATATACAAAACGCTGTCTTTAATACAAAACCAACTGACGGCAGGCTCCCTGTGGAGCTTGCCGTTTATGATATGCTCGAAGCTCTTAATATCGAATACATACGCACAGACCACAAGGCCGCTCTTACAATGGAGGACTGCATAGCCGCCGACAAACTCTTAGGAGTTGAGCTTTGCAAAAACCTTTTCCTGTGCAACCGACAGAAAACTGACTTTTACCTTCTGCTCATGCCCGCCGGCAAGGAATTCCGAACAAAGGATCTCTCTCATCAGATCAATACTGCAAGACTTTCCTTTGCAAGTGAGGACTTTATGAAGGAACTGCTCGGCCTTACTCCCGGCTCGGTCAGCGTTATGGGGCTGATGAACGATACAGCTCATAAGGTAAGGCTTATCATAGACAAAGACCTGCTCAGCTCAGAATTTTTCGGCTGTCATCCGTGCATCAATACTTCAAGCCTGAGAATACGCACCTCAGACCTTATGGAAAAGATACTGCCGCATTTAGGCTGCAAGCCCACATTTGTTGACCTCTGAGCAAGGAGAATGACATGACTGACACAAACGACTTCGACAGGCTCATGCTCCTTGTAATGAAGCAGGCAAAGGCCGCAAAGCTGCCTATCTCAGCAAACATCGACCCTCACGTAAGGATCAACACAAGAGCTAAAAAGCGTTTCGGGCAATGTACCTGCCGCAGCGGACAATATACTATAGAGCTTTCGGCAATACTTCTCAATGCTCCTGAGCGCTCATGCTGTCAGACACTGGCTCACGAGCTTATACATACCTGTCCGGGCTGCGGAAATCACGGCGATCTGTTCAAGAAATACGCCGCAATAATGAACAAGCGGTACGGCTATTCGATCAGCCGCACAAACTCTCCCGAAGAAATGGGCATAACCGCAGTGCGGCAGGAAAAAACCGTCAACTACATCCTTGAATGTCAGAAATGCGGACAGCGTATAACACGCATGAAGCTTTCTCCTGTAATTGCCTGTCCGTCACGCTACCGCTGCCGCTGCGGAGGTACTTTAAAGCGCATAAAGTAGCGGCATGATACCCGCAAGGCAAAGGAGCGATCATCATGGATATAAAGCTGAAATGTCCCGTCTGCGGCAAGGAGCTGACAGACGATGGAAAAACTCTGAAATGCAGCAAAAACCATAGCTTTGACAGAGCAAGACAGGGCTACATAAACCTGCTGCCCGTTCAGTTCAAGCATTCGCTTGATCCAGGCGACACGGCAGAAATGCTCAGGGCGCGGCGCCGCTTTCTTGACAGCGGAAAATATACCCCCATCTGTCAGAGCGTATTTGAAGCAATGGAAAAATATACGCCGCAAGCCCCCAAGGTGCTTGATATCGGCTGCGGCGAAGGATATTATACCGCAAGGCTCAAAGCTCTCCGGCCGGGCGAATATATCGGCATAGACATCTCAAAGGAAGGCGCACGAATGGCCTGTTCAAGAGATAAGGACATCCTGTTTCTTGTTGCTACAGCTTCGCGCCTGCCCATAGCCGACAGTCAGCTCGACTGTGTTTGTGCGATGTTTTCCCTGCTTATGCCCGACGAATACGCCCGTGTGCTTAAAAAGAACGGCTGTGTGATCGAGGTCACTGTCGGAAACGACCACCTCAAAGAGCTGAAAAGCATCATATACGATGAGGTTTTCCCGCAGGACAAGCATCCCGCCGACTATAACGGACTTTTTGAAGAAGTGCACCGTCAGGAGCACGGATTTCAGATAACTCTTGACAATCCCTCTCTGAAAGACCTGCTGCTTATGACGCCTCACTTCTGGCGCATACGCAAGGAAAGACGCGAGCTGCTTGAAGCAACAGACTCTCTTGACCTGACTGTACATTATTGGGTGAGAGTTCTTAAAAAGAAATAACATACAATTTCCAAAGAATCGAGGATAAACATGAAAAAAGCTATTTTTGTCACTCTGCTGTGCTGTGCCCTTGCTCTGTGCGGCTGCGCAAAAAAAGAGAAAAACAATACCGCTCCTGACGACAGCAACGTGATATATGTTTCGGATACTTCCCAGAAGCCGCTGCAAAATCAGCTTATAGAAAGAAAAGCTTCGTCTGAGGTAAGCGCACCTGACGGCAGCATAAGCTTTGAGCAGGCCTGCAAAATGGCCGACACCTGCGGCATTGAGCCGTTCTACATTGCTCAGAGCATGAAGGACTATAAAAAATACTATTTCGGTACTATCACCTACAAGGGCGAGCAGTATTATTCTATATATCCATACCTTGATATCAACGGCAAACAGATATTCCTCGGAACAAACGTCCTTGTTTCATGCAGCGGCAATGCCGTACTTGCACAGAACTGGATGGGCGGCTATGAAGCTGTAGATCAGAACACCGCCGGCCTGGACAAGGACTGGAATACCCGCTGCCCGGATGCCTCAATAAGCCCCAACGAAGCTCTCAAACAGTTGGTGGAAAAGGAAAGCAGCCTTGGGCTCAAGCACAGTATCTCAACATATACATTCGAGGTAGATCCTACCCTTGCTGAGATCGACGGCCTCCCATGCTATGTATATACTCCCAAGCTTGAATATACAGATCACATCGAGCTGTTCAGCCGCTTTTATGTATCTGCTGACGGGCAGGGACATATATTCACAGTCTCGCCGGATGATGCTGCCGAACATATCGAGATCAAATAATAGACATTATGTTTTACAAAACGATAATAATGTGTTAAAATGAGAGTATGGACTGCATCACTTGTCCGGTGCAGACTCAAGGCAACACCGCAAAGACCGCCTAAAGGCTTAGCACCACATCTGCTGCGCCCGAAGGAAGTGCCCTTGGGGTACACTTTTTCCGTCATCTTGCACAGAAATCCCTCGACATACGTCAGTATGCCGCGGGATCTCTATACGATCTGAAGGAGCGACACCAACCAACTAACGTCGTTTTTGACGGTCGTAGTGCGCGGAATTGGGGCGCATCTGCGGCACTATCTTTTTGCGGTATTGCCTTAACTCTCATTTTATTAAACAAAAAGGAGCTGTGTTTATGATAATCACGCCAAAAGTAAGAGGATTCATTTGCACGACCGCCCATCCCGACGGCTGTAAGGCATCCGTAAAAGAGCAGATCGAATATGTAAAAGCACACAAACACGCACAGGGTCCCAAAAAGGTTCTCGTGATCGGCGCATCTATGGGCTACGGTCTTGCATCACGCATCACGGCAGCATATTCCTTCGGTGCCGCAACTGTGGGGGTTATTTTCGACAAACCCGCATCAGGCGCAAGAACAGCCTCCTCCGGATGGTACAACACATCCGCCTTTGAGGAATTCGCCCGCAAGGACGGTATTTATGCCAAAACCGTCAACGGCGATGCTTACTCCGATGATATAAAGCAGCAGACGATCTCCCTCATCAAGCAGGATCTCGGCAAGGTGGATCTTGTGATATACAGTCTTGCCGCACCCCGCCGCACAATGCCTGACGGCTCCACATATACATCAGTGCTCAAAACAGTCGGCGAACCATATACAAACAAGACTATCGACCTGAAAAACCGCGTTGTAAGCGATATCACAGTCACACCTGCTTCTGACGAGGAAATAACCGCCACGATCAAGGTAATGGGCGGCGAGGACTGGAAAGCATGGATAGACGCACTCAAAGCCGCAGATGCTATTGACGAAAACGCCGTCACGGTCGCTTACTCCTACATCGGCCCTGAGATCACCCACCCGATGTATGCTGACGGCTCAATCGGCAAGGCAAAGGATCACCTTTTTGCAACCTCCAAGGAAATAACCGCTGATGGCATAAAGGCATATATTTCTGTAAACAAGGCTCTTGTCACACAATCAAGCGCAGCCATCCCGATAGTACCGCTTTACATTTCAATTCTTTATAAGGTAATGAAGGAGCACAATGTACACGAAGGCTGCATAGAGCAGATGTACCGCCTTCTTAATGAAAAGCTATACAACGACACCGGCGCTGTTGTAACAGACGATCAGAACCGCATCCGCCTTGACGACCTTGAAATGCAGCCTGAGATACAGTCTGAGGTAGATCAGCTCTGGAGCACGATCTCGACCGAAAATCTTTCTACCCATGCAGACCTTGACGGTTATTTCAGCGACTTTTACAAGCTCTTCGGCTTCGGCATAGACGGCGTTGATTACGATGCCGACACCGACCCTAACAGAGAGATATTATAATTTACCTGAATCCGTGAAACTCGATTGATAAATAACGCTTGAACCTCGCATGAAATCAAGTGTTTCAGGCATTTTATTATATATGTTTTTCTGCCCATTTGGTGCAAATTCAAACATCAAAATTTTTGGAGAAAAAGCAGTGTTTATCAGTCTTTCAGCCTTAC
The DNA here is from genome assembly GCA_902802105.1 of uncultured Ruminococcus sp. Classification (GTDB taxonomy): domain Bacteria; phylum Bacillota; class Clostridia; order Oscillospirales; family Acutalibacteraceae; genus UBA1213. The sequence goes on along the minus strand of CADCKR010000032.1, from coordinate 31,951 downwards.
TTGGCAATTTGAATTTCACGGATTCAGGTAATTTATATAATTCAAACGGACACGTATGCTTTCAGACTTCCCCGAAAACTTTCGGGGAAGTCTGTTATTATCATTTCACCGGCATATCGCAGCTGCGGCAGCAATACCGGTGCTTTACCAGATAATAACCGCATCAAACGTGCCCGTTTTTTCTGTGCTTGTTTCCTTGAACGACCGGAGCGCCGGCGAGCCGCCGGTGCCGATTCGCTTCTTGTTCAACACATACTGCAGTCCGTACCGCACAGAATAGTAAATCAGCGTCTTTAAAAAAAGTTTTTGCAAAGCACCGCGAATGCACCTGCTTCTACGGGCGGCAAGTAAATCGGCGTCTGCTAAAGGAGTTTTGGTAAAAGACCGCGAATGTAACTGCTTCTACGGGCGGCAAGTAAATCAGCGTCTGCTAAAGAAGTTTTGGTAAAAGACCGCGAATGTACCTGCTTCTACGGGCGGCAAGTAAATCAGCGTCTTTAAAAAAAGTTTTTTGCAAAGCACCGCGAATGCACCTGCTTCTACGACGACCGGAGCGCCGGCGAGCCGCCGGTGCCGATTCGCTTCTTGTTCAACACATACTGCAGTCCGTACCGCCGCGGCAAGTAAATCAGCGTCTGCTAAAGAAGTTTTTGCAAAGCACCGCGAATGCACCTGCTTCTACGGGAATGACTAAAGAATGAGCAGAACAAAGCGAGTGTAAACGAGCGGAGCGGACAGGGGTGCGCAGGCTCTGCGCCGCCGGCGGCAGACGTTCCATTTGACTGCTAAAAAAGTCAAATTCTTCCGGAATAGCCCGTAATACTGTATAAAAGCGGTTCTCACCGACATGACACATAAAAAAATCTGAGAAAATCCGCAAATATTTTTCAAAAACACGGTATAAAGGTATTGACAATCGGATAAGATAATGGTAAATTATTAATAGATTAGCACTCGACCTGTAAGAGTGCTAACAAAGAGGTGGCTGATATGGAACCGACTGAAAGAAAAATGAAAATTCTTGAAGCGGTTGTTGAGGCATATATAAAAACAGGCGACCCGATAGGCTCAAAAGCTATCTGTGATGTGCTTGATTTCAATGTTTCGTCAGCAACCGTAAGAAACGATATGGCAGAGCTTGCAGGACTGGGACTTCTTGAACAGCTCCATACATCCTCGGGCAGAGTACCTACAGAGCTTGGCTATCGTGTGTATATTGACGATCTTATGAAGCCGCAGCCTCTGCAAAAAAAGGAGCTGACAGCTATCAAGGATAAGCTTGACACCTGTGCCGACACTCCCGAAAAGCTGCTTGAAACAGCAGCGGACATCCTTTCAAGGATAACCGGCTGTGCGGCGGTCGCGACCTCACCTCCGGGCGAGAACGCAACTATCCGTCACGTAAGATTTGTACACACGGGGAGCTACACTGCAATGGCAGTGCTGATAACCTCACTTGGTTCTGTCAAGCCTAAGCTTTTCAGGTGTGAATACTCCATAACCCCTTCCCTGCTTGAAATGTTCGACAAGGCTATCAACGAAAGACTGGGCGGTATGCCTGTAACAGCAGTTACACCCGCCTTCATACAGTCAACGGCCGTATCCTTCGGGGATATGTCGATGATAATGCCGAGCGTGCTTCTTGCCGTCAGCGAAGCTGCAAAAGAAGCCTCAGCCGACGGAACGGCAATAAGGGGTCATGAAAACCTTTTTTCAATGCCGGAGCTAAGCCCCGAAAACGGAAAAAAGGTAATGGAGCTGCTCAAACAGCCGAGAGAGCTCAACAAGCTGATTTCGGCAGCGGAAGCAAGATCAGGCGCACTCATCGGCAGTGAGCTCAGTCATCCTGCACTAAAGAACCTGAGCGTTATCGCAGCAAATTACACCGCTGCACCGCAGTGCACAGGCTCGCTTGCACTTATAGGCCCGCTGAGGATGAACTATCCGAGAGTAGTTTCAATACTTATAAGCGCAGCCGATATCGTAGGAGAATCACTCTCCGAACTGCTTGATATATGATCAGACAGAATGTCCGTTTCAGTCTGTGCAAAACCGCACAGCTGTACAGCATATTAAAGACAAAACACAGCGAAAGGAGAGATCACGATGGGAAAGAAGAAGAAAGTCAGCGATGACGAATATACAGAAACAACATCCGTGGTCGATGAACCCGAAGAAAAAGCTCAGGACGAGGAACAGACCGAAGTAGAGCTTGTTGACATGGTGTCCGCAGAGGAATTTGAGGCTCTCAAAAAGGAATATGAGACCCAGAAGGATCAGTTCCTTAGAATGGCAGCCGAGTATGACAATTTCCGCAAGCGCACAGAAAAAGAAAAGCTTGCCACATACGACAACGCAGTGGCAACTGCTGTTGAAGCTTTCCTGCCCGTAGTGGATAATTTTGCACTAGCTCTCGATGCCGGACAGAATATGCCCGATGAATTCAGAAAGGGGCTTGAGCTGATCCAGAAAAAGCTGGACTCGGCACTCGAAAAGCTCAGAGTAAAGTCCTTTGGCGAGCGCGGCGAGAAGTTTGATCCTGATTACCACAACGCCATTTCAAGAGTTGATGACCCTGAGATCGAAGAAGATCATATCGCATCTGTATATCAGAAGGGCTTTATGATCGGCGAACGCATTATCCGCCACGCAATGGTGCAGATCTCAAACGGTCAGTAATACAAAAGAGCATCACAGACCGGATGGTCTGATAAATCAATGTTTTCCTGAATAAACAAAATAAAATCCAAATTATTATCGGAGGTAATTTTTTATGGCAAAAACAATCGGTATTGACCTTGGTACAACAAACTCATGCGTAGCTGTTATCGAAGGCGGCGAGCCTGTAGTTATCGCTAACGCAGAAGGCTCCAGAACAACTCCTTCCGTTGTTGCATTCGCAAAGAACGGTGAAAGACTTGTAGGTCAGGTAGCAAAGCGTCAGGCTGTTTCCAATCCCGACCACACTATCGCATCAATCAAAAGACAGATGGGTACATCCTATAAAGTAAAGATCAACTCCAAGGAGTACACTCCTCAGGAGATCTCCGCAATGATACTCACAAAGCTCAAGAAGGACGCTGAGGCTTACCTGGGCGAACCTGTTACACAGGCAGTTATCACCGTTCCGGCTTACTTCACAGACTCACAGCGTCAGGCTACAAAGGATGCAGGCCGTATCGCAGGTCTTGATGTAAAGCGTATCATCAACGAGCCTACAGCAGCTGCTCTCTCCTACGGCGTTGACAAGGAGAACGACCAGAAGGTCATGGTCTATGACCTCGGCGGCGGTACCTTCGATGTTTCCATCATAGAGATGGGCGACGGCGTTCAGGAGGTTCTTGCTACAGCAGGCAACAACCGTCTCGGCGGCGATGACTTCGACCAGAAGATCATGGATTGGCTCGTAGAGAGCTTCAAGGCTGACAACGGCATTGACCTTCGCGGCGACAAGACAGCTATGCAGCGTCTGAAGGACGAGGCCGAAAAAGCAAAGATCGAGCTTTCCGGCATCACCACAGCTCAGATCAACATCCCCTTCATCACAGCAGATGCAACAGGTCCTAAGCACCTTGACTATACACTCACAAGAGCTAAGTTCAACGAGCTTACCGCAGACCTCGTAGAAAAGACAATGGGTCCTGTACGTCAGGCTCTTGCAGACTCGGGTCTTAAGATCAGCGAGATAGACAAGGTTCTCATGGTCGGCGGTTCTTCAAGAATCCCTGCTGTTCAGGATGCAGTAAAGGGTCTTATCGGCAAGGAGCCTTTCAAGGGCATCAACCCCGATGAGTGCGTTGCTATCGGTGCTGCCATCCAGGCAGGCGTACTCGGCGGCGATGTTCAGGGTCTGCTTCTCCTTGATGTTACTCCCCTTTCACTGGGTGTTGAAACACAGGGCGGAATCATGACAAAGATCATCGAGAGAAATACCACCATCCCCACAAAGAAGAGCCAGATCTTCTCAACCGCTGCCGATAACCAGACACAGGTTGAAGTAAATGTTCTTCAGGGTGAGCGTGAGTTCGCAAGAGATAACAAGCAGCTCGGTCTGTTCAAGCTTGACGGTATCGCTCCTGCAATGAGAGGCGTTCCGCAGATCGAGGTAACATTCGATATCGACGCTAACGGCATCGTTAACGTATCCGCAAAGGATCTCGGCACAGGCAGAGAGCAGCACATCACCATCACCTCAAACACCAACATGAGCAAGGATGACATAGATAAGGCTATCCACGATGCAGAGGCTTATGCTGCCGAAGACAAGAAGCGCCGTGAAGAGGTTGACAAGAAGAACGAAGCTGAGAACCTCGTTTATGCTGTTGAGAAGCTTATCAACGAGAACGGCGAGCACATCTCCGATTCTGATAAGGATAATCTCCGCAGCAAGATCGCAAATGTCAAGTCTGCTCTTTCCAGAAACAATATTGACGACATCCAGATCGCCAAGGATGAGCTCCAGAAGGATATGTATGCAGTTTCCGAGAAGCTTTATCAGGATGCTGCTGCACAGGGAGCAGCTCAGAATCAGGCTCCCGAGGGTGACAACGGCGTATACAATGCTGATTACACCGATGTTGACGACAATAACAACTGATACTGAATCATTGAAGCTCAGCTAAGATTGAATTCTGACCGATGCTTCCGGGGAAAGTTCAACAGAGCTTTCCCCTTTTATGTTCTGATAGGCGCAGCCTGCTGACACAGAAAATTCAGCGGTTTCAGGAAGGGGCTCGGCTGAGAACCCTTTTCCCGCCGGAAAAGATTTTCCCCCGTGTAACTTGCCGGCGAATAATGGATTTCCGCGGTCTGCTGAACTTTATACTTGAAAAATCGTCAGACTTGTATTATTATATATGTATGCATAATTGTGATATTATCAGCAGCATAATTCACATACTTCATACTGTTTTCTGATAAAGTAGCAGACAAAAGGGTGCAGCAGCAAAGCACCATATATCTGCCGGCAAAAACGGCAGAAGTATCAGAATAAAATTATATTATACAGTTGAGTCTTCGGGAGCTCCCGAGGACGAGTTGGGGTGATTTGACTTGGCAGAAAATAAAAGAGACTATTACGAGGTGATCGGCGTACAGCGCGGTGCCTCAGACGATGAAATAAAGAAAGCTTACCGTACACAGGCAAAAAAATATCATCCTGATCTGAACCCCGGGAATAAAGAAGCCGAAGCTAAGTTCAAGGAAGTCAACGAGGCTTATGAGGTGCTTTCCGACAAGGATAAGCGAGCACGTTATGACCGTTTCGGATTTGCAGGCGTTGACCCAAACTTTAATGCAGGCTACGGCGGTCCCGGCGGTCCATTCGGCGGCGCAGGCGCAGATATTGATCTCGGCGATATCTTTAACAGCTTTTTCGGCGGCTTCGGCGGCAGAACAGGCAAAAGCCAGAATGCTCCGCGCCGCGGCTCTGATGTTGAGGCATCAGTTACTATCAGCTTTGAAGAGGCTGCCAGAGGCTGCAAAAAGGACGTTACCTATCAGAACGTGGACACCTGTAAGGACTGCAGCGGCACCGGTGCAGCAAAGGGCACTCAGCTAAAGGCCTGCCCCAACTGTAACGGTACAGGTCAGGTAATGGTACAGAAGCGCACTCCCTTTGGTACGGTACATACATCACAGACCTGTGATAAGTGCCGCGGCAAAGGCAAGATAATCGAAAAGCCCTGCCCGACCTGCTCAGGCGCAGGACGCATCCGCACTTCAAAAACCGTTTCGGTAACGATACCTGCCGGCATAAACCAGGATCAGGTGCTCAATATCAGCGGTCACGGTCACAGCGGCTACAACGGCGGCCCTGCCGGAGATCTGAATATTTATGTTAACGTCAAGAAGCACGACATCTTCGAGCGCAAGGGCGACGATGTATGGTGCGAGTTCCCGATAACCTTCTCTCAGGCCGCTCTTGGCCACGAGATCGAAGTTCCCACGCTTGACGGCAAGGTCCGCTACAAGGTGCATCCGGGTACTCAGCCGGGCGATATCTTCAAGCTCAAAGACAAGGGCGTGCCGCATCTTAACATGAAGGGACGCGGAGATCAGTATGTGCGCATTACCATTGAAGTGCCGCGTTCTCTTACGTCCAAGCAAAAGGATATTCTCAAACAATTTGATGAAGCAAGCAGTTCCACAAACTATCCCAAGGGCACCAGCTTCTTTGACAGGATCAAAAAGCGCGAAAAGAATCAGTGATTTTCTAAGCCAATAATAATTCAAGGTGCAGTAATCCCAAAAGCTTACCGCACCTTTTTATTATCCGGAGGTAATACGATGATATACACGCCTATGACAGAAAAAGCGCTCAAGCTCTGCTTTTCAGTGCACAAAGACCAGCTTGACAAATCAGGCCTGCCCTATGTTTTTCACCCGTTCAATCTTGCGGAGCAGATGAAGGACGAGCTCACCGTAACGCTTGCGCTCCTGCATGACGTTGTAGAAGACAGCGACTGCACCTTTGAGGATCTGCAAAAGCTTGGTTTTCCGGATGAGGTGATTGAACCTCTGCGGCTGCTCACCCACGACCCCGCTGTACCATATTTTGAATATATCGAAGCGATAAAAAGCGATCCCGCCGCTGTTGCCGTCAAGCTTGCCGATCTCATGCACAACAGCGACCGCAGCAGACTCCACTGCATTGACGAAGCCGCAAAGAGCCGTCTTGAAAAATACGATAAGGCGCTTAATATACTCAGAGCATAAGCTGCTTACATTTATTATTGAGATTTTTTTTTAAATGTGTTATAATAATTATATCTTAACAAGGAATCCGGGTGGTCAGATATGTCAGAATCAATCCTCACAAAAAGAATAATCGCAGACGGTTTCAGAGCTGTGATGGCTAAAAAGAGCTTTGAAAAGATCACTATCTCTGACATTACGGATCAGTGCGGGCTTAACCGCCAGACATTCTACTACCATTTCCAGGACAAGTATGAGCTGCTCAACTGGATACTCTATACCGAAGTCATCACTCCGTTTACTGAGGATCTTACTATTGATAACTGGAACCAAAAGCTGCTTGGCATACTTATAGTTGTAAAGAAAAATTCACGTTTTTATTCCAACGCATTCAACACAACTCATGGAGATGAATTCAGACAGTTTTTGTTCAACGCCGTAACCGAGGTATTGTGCGGCGTCATTGATCAGATAGCCGAGGGACAGACAGTCAATCCGGATGACAAGCAGTTTATTGCCGAGTTCCTGTCCTATGGAGTATCAGGCTCGGTAACGAACTGGGTAAAAACAGGCATGAAGCAAAGCCCGGAGGATACAGTCAGACACCTGCAGGAGGTCGTCAACGAATTCAAGAGCTTTGTCGCAGCAAAATATCTTCCGAAATAATAAAAGCGGAACCGAAAACAATAGTCGGTTCCGCTTTTAATTTTTTGATCGACAAATATGCAGGCAGATACTGTATTCAGTACTGCGCAAAGACCGCCTGACGGCTTTTACTTCAATACAAATACGCTGTGTGCCGGAATAGTCATCTTCTCGATCACAGAATCACTGCCGCGTGAAACTGTAATGTTGTCATCGTATTCTTCGTCAGCGCCGGGATCCTTCGGGTCATGGCAAAGAATATAACCGCGTACTTCCTTTGCCGAGAATGAATCCTTGGGTATGGTTACCTCAGCAGCCTCATTGCCGAGATTCAGGAGCACAAACACGCTTGAACCGTCGTATTCTGCGACGTATCCGGCAGTTTCGTCCTTTTGAAGCGTAACGGGCTTGACAGTACCTCTGGCGATCTCCGGGTTCTGGTTGCGCAGAGCAATTATCCTCTTGTAGTAATTGAGAAGAGATTTTTCATCCTTCTGAGCAGTTTCTACAGAAATTGTAGGTTCGTCACCCTTGTTTGCACCGGGAACCTTGGAAACAAATCCGGTATCGTCCGTCAGTGACCATACCATGCCGCGTCTGCGGTTGGGGTCGCTGTCTGTGCCGTCCATCTCGATCTCCTCACCGTAGTAAATAAAGGGTGAACCCGGCGAGAGCATATAGAGTGCAGCAGCCATTCTCTTCTTGGTGTTTGTCAGCAGGAATGCTGCGGAACGGTTTGTATCATGGTTGGAAAGGAATTTAGCATCAATAGCATCAGGATTGTTTGCGTTTATCTGACTCTGCCACGACTCAAGATATTTCACATAGTTGGCAGCGTCAGAGGTGTTGACATAATTATTTATTTTGCCCTGTGCGCCCTGAGTGCCGAAGTTGAAGAAGCTGTCAATACCTGACTTGTAATAGTCTACAACTGTTGTGGGACTGTCTGCCCAGCACTCGCCCACCATGTAGACATCCTGCTTGACGGTCTTCGCATAATCATAGAGCCACTTGAGATCCTCTATTGAGCCCTGATGGTCATGTGCGCCCTTAACGCCGTCAATACTCTCGAACCACATTACAGCATCCAGACGGAAACCGTCAACGCCGAAATCAAGCCAGTACTTTACTATATCTTCAAGCTCTTTTCTAAGTGCGGGACTTTTCAGATTAAGGTCGGGCATCTCTGCAACGAAATCGCACTCATAGTACCAGTCACCGACATTAGCCTTTGACCAGCCGTCGATCTTGTTGTTCTCCTTAAAGTGATAGTAATCAGCATAACCGTCGGTCTTACCCTCGGCAAGCTCCTCCTTAGCCTTATTGAACCACTCGTGCTGATTTGATGAATGGTTTACAACAAGGTCGATTATTACGTTTATGCCGCGCTTGTGAGCCTCGTCAAGCAGCTTTTTGAAGTCGTCATTAGTGCCGAAAGCCTCGTCAACGGTGTAATAGTCAATTACGTCATACTTGTGATAGGACGGCGATTTCATTATAGGCGTCAGCCATATACCGTCTATGCCAAGATCATCGGTAGTTTTGGGGTCGCCGTCATTCAGATAGTCGAGCTTCATGGTGATACCGTTGAGATCGCCCTTGCCGTTTCCGTCCGAGTCATAGTATGAATAGGGGAATATCTCATAAAAGGTCCTGTATTTGTCATTTGAGCTTTTATACTCAACTGTCTTGAAGCCGCCGTCTTCGGGAAGGTCAGCAGATTTATTATCCGATGAAGCAGCACTTGTCTGTGTGCTGCTTGTCTGAGTGCTGCCTGCGGAGTCATTGTTCTTGCTTCCGCCGCAGCCCGCAAGCATTGCTGAAGAAATCATACAGCCTGCAAGCAATATAGCGCTTATCTTTAGCTTGGACATATTAGCTCTCCTTTTGTGTAAGAATAAAGCAGGGAGGCGAATGCACATCCCTGCTTTGATTTTGAGTATCAGCCCTTTACAGCACCGCCTGTTACGCCGGCAACATAGAATCTCTGCATGATTACGAAGAGGATCGTGATCGGTACAGCGATAAGCACAGCGCCTGCACAGAAGGTTGTGAAGTATCTGTTGATGTGGTTGTTATCCAGCATCTTGTAAAGACCAAGAGCAACTGTAAAGTTCTGTTCATTCGTCTTCATGAAGTAGCTGACGAAGATGTAGTCTGCCCACGGACCAAGGAATGTGGTCAAAGCGGTATAAACTACGATCGGCTTTGAAAGAGGAAGAATAATTACCCAGAATATTCTGTTCTTTGTAGCGCCGTCGATCTGAGCAGCCTCGTCAAGTGATCTCGGGATCGTGTCGAAGAAGCCCTTTGCGACCTGATAGCCAAGGCCGGCGCCGGCAGAATAAACGATGATAAGACCGATAAGCTGTCCTTCCATGTGGAGAAGCTCCATGATAGCGTATGTAGCAGCCATTGACATAAAGCCGGGGAACATACCGAGGATAAGACCCATGTTCAGGAGCTTTCTGCGGCTCTTGAAGCGGAGACGTGAAAGTGCATAGCTGACCATGAGGATGAACAGTGTGGAGATAATACAGGAGAAAACAGCAACCATAAATGTGTTCATGATCCATGTGCCGTAGGGAACGTCAGGATCGGTAAACAGCGTCTTATAGTGGTCGAGGGTAAAACCATCAGGGAAAAGATGCGTAGATACACGGTCAACCGTGTTGAATGACTGAAGAACCAGCCACAGGATCGGGAACAGCCAGATAACTACCATTACCGAAAGGATAACATACACAAGTATGTTGGTAGCTCTTCTCTTGGCAGCGTATCCTGCTTTCATTTCAGTTGCAGAACTTTTATTCATGAGAATTCCTCCTCATTCTTTGATGCCTTGGACATATTAAATGCTATCAAGGAACCGACTGCGCAGATGATAAAGATAAGAATACCGATAACAGCCGCCAATCGGAAGTCGCTCTGATCCTTAGTCAACTTATACAACCATGTAACGAGAAGGTCAGTCCTACCTGCCTTGTTCGCATACTGGGTCGGGTCTTCAGGTCCGCCGTTTGTAAGGAAGAAGATAACGTTGAAGTTATTGATGTTACCAACGAAGGTCTGAATGAGGTAAGGAGTAAGAACGAAGAAGATGTACGGGAATGTGATCTTTGTAAACTGCTGAACGGCGTTTGCACCGTCGATACGAGCTGACTCATAGAGATCCTCAGGAATGTTCATGAGAAGACCGGATGAGATAAGCATTGTATAAGGTACGCCGATCCAGATGTTTACGATAATAACTGTAACTCTTGCCCAGTCCGTAAGGAACGGGAAGCTTGTACCGAATGCCTGGTTAAGAGCACCCGACTTATCATCGAGGAGAAGTCTCATAACAAGGAGTGTAACGAACTGAGGAACAGCTGCTGTGATAACGAAGCAGGTTCTCCAGAAGCCCTTGAACTTGATGTCCTTCTTGTTGATAAGAAGAGCAACGATAATACCAAGAATGAAGTTTGAGAATGTTGCAAAGAATGCCCAGATAAGTGTCCACACAAGGATAAGACCGAATGTAGCTGACTTCTTGGCATCTGAGTAGAATACTTCTGCGAAGTTTGTGAAGCCGACCCATTGATACAGCTTCTGCGGCGCCTGATGATCAACATCATAGTTTGTGAATGCCATGAAGATCGTAAAGATGATCGGCAGCACAGTGAACATCATAAGGAGAAGGATCGGGAAAGTAAGAAGAGTGATGTGGAATCTGTCATCGAGGAAGGTCTTCATTTCCTGAACGAAGGAAAGAGGCTTCTTGCCCTCTGCACGAAGAAGCTGTGTGTTATAGGCTGTCTTCGTATTTGCGACGTAGATTGCCAGAAATACAATAGTAATAAGAATAGTAAGAATGAAGAAAAGGAGGATCTGGTTAGAGTCGTCCATTGTATTCTTGTTGACAACCTCTGTACCGAACATACCCTCTTCCTTCATCATAACCTCTCTACCGATAGCGCCTGTACCGTACTTGTAGTAACCGGTATGAGCGTCGACATCAGAGTCAAGAAGAACGAGCTTGCTGGTATAAATCCTTGAAATGTAATGTGCACCGAATGTACACATAAAGAATATGTAGGCAACCTCAGTAGCCAGGAAGATCAGACCCTTCACGATCTGACCATGAAGCATACTGCCGGAACCCATGATTATGTATGAAAGCTTTGTGCCTGCATCGCCCTTTGCAAATCTCGAACCGAAGTTCTTTAAAAAGTTACCGATGCCCAAGAAAAACTTCTTGATGAAATATCCGATTGCCTTGAAGAAATTGCCAAGAGCCTTCGGAATACCCGTAAAGAAAGATTTAACCTTGTAGACAAAGCGCTGCCCTTTGGTCATCTGGACATAGTCAAGATAATCCATTCATATACAACTCCTTTTTATCTACTATTATCTTTCCGGAAACACAAACGGCCGGATATGCTCCGACCGTTTGTTATTGACCGGTCATTCGATCTCCATAGGAGAAAAGCATTCAGTCAGATCAAGCCTGCCTGCAGTTAGCCTCAACGCCCTTAAGCTTAGTCATCAGGTCGTCATCGCTGATCTTGCCCTTAGCTGTAACGAGGTCACCGCCGATCGAGCCTGCACCTGAGCCCCAGTATACAGCGCCTACAGATGTACCCTGAGCGTGTGAATACGGTCTCTGGTCGTCGATAGCCTTGAATGCGGGATCGTTCTTTACCTTTTCGTCAGCAGCTGCTTCCTTGTTGGTAGGAATAAGACCTCTGGTCTCATATCTCTTGAGCTGTGAATCCTTGCTGCTGAGGAAGTATGCGAGTGTCTGAGCTGCGAACGGATACTCTGAATATACGTTTACACCGATAAGCTTATAGCCGCCGAATGAATCGAGCTGCTTCTGCTCACCATCCATAAGAACTGTCGGAAGCTTGCATGCGCCGGTATTCTCTTCGCCGATCTCTTTCTTAATTGCAGGACCTTCCCATGTACCGATAACAGCTGCAGCGAGCTTGCCCTCTGCGAAGCCCTGTGCTACGAAAGCGTTGTCACCGATCATTCCGGGTGAGCCGAGGAAACCGTTGTCCTGGCTCTCACAGATGTGAGCCATAGCCTTGGCAGCTGAAAGGCCCTGAGGTGTGCCGAGAGTAGCTGTCTGAACCTTGTTCTCATACTTGATAGTGCAGCCTGCTGTGAAGAAGAAGCCTGTGCTGTACCATGCATTACCCATATTGAAATATACGTTCTTGCCGGCAGCCTTAGCCTTCTCGATCATCTTATCCATGCTGTCGAGGTCAGATTCGTCAAATACTCTCTTATCATAGTACATGAAGTAACCGTTATCTGATGTCTTCGGGAATGCATAGAGCTTGTCGCCGAGTGAGCTTACGGTGATAGCCTCTTCGCTGTTGTCACCCTTTACGCTTGTCTCATAGTACTTAGCAACTGTAGCTATAGCGCCGTTCTGATTAAGAGATGTGAGCTGGTCGTCAGCAAAGCTGAATACGTCGCCGCCCTTCTTAGCGTTCTCGATGATAGCGCCGCCTGCTTCGTCCTCGCCCTTAGTGGTGGTCTTGATCTTGATCTCAAGGCCGTCACCTTCAAACTTCTCTTTGAACTCCTTAACGAGTGTCTTCACCAGAGTACGAGCTCGATCTTGCCGTCCTTAGCCTCTTCCTTGAGCTTGCCCTTGATGAATGTTACTGTTTCAGCATCGTTGAGATCAACAGTTTTTACTTCAACTGTCGAAGTTGTATTGGAGGTAGTAGGAGCGGGAGTGCTCGGTGAACCGGGCTCGCTGTCAGAACCGCCGCATCCTGCAAGAGCTGTTACTGCCATCATTGCAGTAAGAATAAGAGCAACGACCTTTTTGGATTTACTTGCCATAATAATGACCCTCTTTCTTAAAATTTTTTTTTCGCACGGAACCGTGCCCTTGGCGTAAATGTCATAGGTTTCCGTTTTTTGGCAACACAAAAAGCCCGACATACTCCGCCGCTATATTAATAATAGCACAGCATCCGTCAGATTTCAACAGTGCATTGTCATTTTTATCAATATCAATAAATAACAAAGTGTTATTTTGTTGTTCATCACAACACTATTTTGACATTTTGTTGCTTTTGCATATTTGTACGATTATTTTATATCAATAATGCACATTTGCCGTTTGTGCACTATAACAATAAGCGTTTTGCAACTTTATTTATTTTATCCCAATAAGAGCATTCTTTCTGTAAAAATTGTTCCAAAAAAGAACAAAAAATAAAAGCGGCTCCAAATTATCTGTCAAAATACACAAATGATCCGGAGCAAAACAATTTCATTCTTATGTATAAGATTTCACAGCATATTTTGTGCAATAATCGTAAAAATAACTGAAAATTTTTCAGACTTTTTCTGAGCATATACAACTCCTTTTTATCTGCTGTTATCTTTCCGGAAACGCAAACGGCCGGATATGCCCGACCGTTTGTTATTGACCGGTCATTCGATCTCCATAGGAGAAAAGCATTCAGTCAGATCAAGCCTGCTTGCAGTTAGCCTCAACGCCCTTAAGCTTAGCCATCAGGTCGTCATCGCTGATCCCGCCCTTAGCTGCAACGAGGTCAACGCCGATCGAGCCTACGCCCGAAGCCCAGTATACAGCGCCAGCAGATGTGCACTGCGGATGTGAATAGGGTCTCTGGTCTTCGATAGCCTTGAATGCGGGATCATTCTTTACCTTTTCGTCAGCAGCCGCTTCCTTGTTGGTAGGAATAAGACCTCTGGTCTCGTATCTCTTGAGCTGTGAATCCTTGCTGCTGAGGAAGTATGCGAGTGTCTGAGCTGCGAAGGGATACTCTGAGTATACGTTTACACCGATGAGCTTATAGCCGCCGAATGAATCGAGCTGCTTCTGCTCACCATCCATAAGAACTGTCGGAAGCTTGCATGCGCCGGTATTCTCTTCGCCGATCGCCTTCCTGATCGCAGGACCATCCCATGTACCGGTAACAGCTGCTGCAAGCTTGCCCGACTTGAAGCCCTCTGCTACGGAAACGTATTCACCGCTCCATATGGGCGAGCCGAGGAAGCCGTTATCCTGGCTCTCACAGATGTGAGCCATAGCCTTGGCAGCTGAAAGACCCTCAGGTGTGCCGAGAGTAGCTGTCTGAACCTTGTTCTCATACTTGATAGTGCAGCCTGCTGTGAAGAAGAAGCCTGTGCTGTACCATGCGTTGCCCATATTGAAATATACGTTCTTGCCGGCAGCCTTAGCCTTCCCGATCATATTATCCATGCTTTCGATGTCAGATTCGTCAAACACTCTCTTATCATAGTACATAATGCAGCCGTTATCTGATGTCTTCGGAAAAGCGCAGAGCTTGTCGCCCAGTGAGCTTACGGTGATAGACTCTTCGCTGTTCTCGTCCTTAACGCTTATCTCATAGTACTTATCAACGGCAGCAATAGCGCCGTTCTGATTAAGAGATTTGAGCTGGTCGTCAGCAAAGCTGAATACGTCGCCGCCCTTCTTAGCGTTCTCGATGATAGCGCCGCCCGCTTCGTCACCAGAGTACGAGCTCGATCTTGCCGTCCTTAGCCTCTTCCTTGAGCTTGCCCTTGATGAATGTTACTGTTTCAGCATCGTTGAGATCAACAGTTTTTGCTTCAGCTGTCGAAGCTGTATTGGATGCAGCAGAAGCGGGAGTGCTCGTTGAACCGGACTTGCTGTCAGAACCGCCGCATCCTGCAAGAGCAGTAACAGCCATCATTGCAGCAAGAATAAGAGCAGCGACCTTTTTGGATTTACTTGCCATAATAATAACCCTCTTTCTTAAAAATTTTTTCGCACGGAACCGTGCCCTTGGCGTAAATGTCAGAGGTTTCCGTTTTTTGGCAACACAAAAAGCCCGACATACTCCGCCGCTGTATTAATAATAGCACAGCATCCGTCAGATTCCAACAGTTCATTGTCATTTTTATCAATATCAATACGCACTAACTCAACTTTTTTCGCATCCCGCTTTTAAAAAGCGCTTACTATAATTATAGTACGATTCTGTTCTGCAATGTTACACAATTTCAAAAATCAGTGTGAAAAATCATGTAGAACCTGTTGTTCCACGAAGAAAAACCGCTTGGATCCTTGGGAATATGACATTGAGCTTTATAAAGTGAGAAACATCATAGAACGATTATCCGATGGCTAAAAGAGTTTTGTAAGGTCTTTGCACGATGCGATGAACCTGATCCCATGTATTTATCTTGCCTGCATATTAAAATGGTTTGAATAGCGTCAACAGGCTCCGGAGAACTGACACCCGCCGGAGCCCTGATATCATCTGCTGTTTACAGCACAAGCCTTATTATCGCAGTGATGACAAGTATCCCGCCGGCGACAAGTCCGAATATCTCCGGCTTTACTTTGCCTATGCGTCTTACCGTTCCCGCAAGCTTTTCGCCTGTCCAAAGAAAGACCATCTGGAATATCCCACACAGCAGCGGAATAAACAGCGCCTCTCCTGTGCATATACCCGCGCCAAGTCCCGCAGCAAACGAATCCGCCGAAAGCGCCGCACCGATCATCACCGCTTCACGGCAGTCTATTGTCTTTGAGCCGTCTGTATCGCACCCGTCCGCATCGCCTATCATCTTTACGGTATCCGTTATCATGCTGTGTTCGGAACGCCGGCTGCATGATATTTCCTTCCTGCCGCCCGCGCGTCTTTTCAAGGCTTTTTTTACGGCTCCGGCAGACATATATATTCCCAGGCAGATCATCAGTGCAGCGCCGGCCAGTTTTCCGGCAAAGGGCGGCACTGCGCCCCGAAGCAGCTCTCCTGCAAGCACCGCAGCTCCCGTGACTGCCATAGACACCGCCAGGGTCACCAGTCTCGGTACCCTGCCTATCCTCACACCGCCAAACCCGCACGAGATGCCAATATTGAATGCGTCTATGCTAAGAGCTGCCGAAAGCAGTATTATACCCATCAGTTCCATCTTCTCAACTCCCGTACCATACTATGCCGGAAAGCATTATAAGGTGAGAATATCCGCCAGATGTCATAACAACAGCTGTAGGCCTATATACATAGAATCAAAGCAATGTTTTCGATCAACGGAACTTCAAGTCATACTAATTCCTGATAAAAAGCAGACTTAGGGCAATACCGCACAAAGATAGTGCCGCAGATGCGCCGGCGCAGAGCCTGCGCTCCCGTGTTAGTGGTGCTAAGCCGTTAGGCGGTCTTTGTGCGGTGTTGCCTTAGGTTTGCGAGGATGATTTTCGCAAGACGCGGCGGAGGACGCAGGAATCCTGACGGATCCAGAGAACGACAACAAAGTATTGCGGAAATCAGACCGCAAAAATTGTCTGCTTTTTGTTAGGTATTGGTATCAGAGAGCAATTATAAAAAGGGAGAGTGAACCGTCTTGGAATGGCACAGTATATCGGGCAAAGAATGTATGCAGAGGCTCAGTACCGATGATAAAAAGGGACTCAGCGACAAAGCTGCCGCAGAACGCCTTGCAAAATACGGTAAGAATCAGCTCGATCAGAAGAAAAAACACGGTATAGTATATAAATTCCTTTCGCAGTTTGCAGATTTCATGGTGCTGATACTGCTTGCCGCTGCGGGAATATCTTTTGTGACTGCATTTATGAGCGGTGAGGACTTTACCGACCCGATAATGATACTGCTGATCGTAGTGCTTAACGCGGCAGTAGGCACTGTGCAGGAATGCCGGGCAGAAAACGCCATTGATGCTCTGAAAAAGCTGTCGTCACCTCATGCACAGGTTATCAGGAACGGCAAAGCATCAACTATCCCGTCTGCACAGGTAGTGCCGGGCGACATAATGATAATCAGCACAGGCGACCTGATACCCGCCGATGCACGCCTTATCAGCAGCACCGCCCTCAGCGTTGAAGAATCCTCTCTCACAGGAGAATCTGTCCCTGCCGATAAAACTCACGATGCAGTACTCGGCGAAAGCATACCTCTCGGCGACCGTTCAAATATGGTCTATGCGTCAACAATAGTTTCATCCGGTCACGGCACAGCAGTCGTTACCGAAACCGGCATGAACACAAGAGTAGGCCGGATAGCCGAAATGATAGACAATGAAGAAAGCCCCTCTACTCCGCTTCAGAAGGGGCTTTCCAAAACAGGACGCATACTCGGTACCGCAGCTCTCGGAATATGCGCACTGATATTTATACTCGGCATGATGCAGAATGTTCCGCCGCTTGAAATGTTTATGATATCCATAAGCCTTGCCGTAGCGGCTATACCGGAGGGACTGCCCGCAGTGGTGACAATCGTGCTTGCCCTCGGTGTAAGGAAAATGGCTCTCCATCGTGCAATAGTGCGGCACCTGCCGGCCGTTGAGACCCTCGGCTGTACAAATGTCATCTGCTCCGACAAGACAGGCACACTCACTCAGAATAAAATGACAGTGACAAATATCTCCGACGCCGAGGGAACAGTCAGCGCACATTCACCGCAGGGTGCAAAAATACTCTCCTTAGCGGCTCTCTGCTGCACAGGCAGCGTTACGGGAAAAGCCGGAGACTTTGCCGTTACAGGCTCGCCGACCGAAAAAGCCATACTCACGGCAGCCGCAGAAGCCGGCCAGCTGAAAAGCGCACTTGACAGCCGCTTTCCTCAGCTAAGGGAAATACCGTTCGATTCAAAACGCAAGCGTATGGCAACTGTCCACGCATTGCCTACAGGCGGGTACCGAGTAATCGCAAAGGGCGCACCGGATATTTTGCTTTCGCTGTGTACAAAGATACAGCGTTCATCGGGCGCGGCCGCGCTTACTCCTGCGGACAGAAAAAAACTGCTCTCAAAAAACGAAGCTCTTGCCTCCAATGCTATGAGGATGTTAGCAGTCGCCTTCAAAGACTGCACATATCTGCCCGAAAAAGACGAACAAGCCGAAAGTGAACTCATCTTCTGCGGACTGATAGGCATGACCGACCCGCCAAGACCGCAGGCAAAGGCCGCTGTAGCAGCCTGCAAAAAAGCCGGCATACGTCCTGTAATGATAACCGGCGACCATGTTATGACAGCCTCCGCCATCGGAGCAGAATTGGGTATATGCACCAAGGGCAGCAGAGCGCTTACCGGCGCAGAGCTTGACAAGCTTTCGCAAAAAGAGCTTGAGGACCGTGTGTGGTCATACTCGGTTTTTGCAAGGGTATCGCCTGAGCACAAGGTACGTATAGTCAAGGCGTATCAGGCTAACGGAGCAGTTGTTGCAATGACCGGTGACGGCGTAAATGACGCTCCCGCCCTGCGCTGCTCGGACATCGGCTGCGCTATGGGCATATCCGGCACAGACGCGGCAAAGGGCGCTGCCGATATGGTGCTGACTGACGACAACTTTTCAACTATAGTCGAAGCCGTCGAACAGGGGCGCGGCATTTTCTCAAATATAAAACGGGTAATACATTTTCTTCTTGCCTGCAATATCGGCGAGATACTTACAGTGCTGTGCGCTTTTCTGATGAAGCTGCCTACTCCTCTGCTTGCCCTGCAGCTCTTGTGGGTAAATCTTGTCACCGATTCAATGCCGGCACTTGCACTCGGCGTTGAACCTGTAGACGGCGGCATTATGGACAGACCTCCCGTTTCAGCCAAAAAAGGCATATTTGACAGGCACATGGTCATAAGTATGCTTGCCGAAGGCTGTCTGATAGGCGCTCTTGCGTTTCTTGCCTTTACTATCGGACGTGTCTTTTTTGACACCGGCAGCGAGCCTGTTATCGGCCGGACAATGACCTTCGCCGTGCTGAGCCTCAGCCAGCTTGTACACGCCTTTGACCTTAAAAGCGAGCATTCTCTTTTCAGGACAGGCATATTCAACAACCTTAAACTGGTCGGCGCTTTTGTCATAGGCTGTATAATGCAGATCTCGGTGATCTCCCTTCCGTTTCTCTGTGCAATATTCAGAACAGCTCCGCTGACAGCACTTCAATGGACGATAGTAATACTTCTTTCCCTGGCGCCAATGGTACTGAGCGAAGCTGAAAAGCTTATTTCGGGCATCCGTCAGGCCGGGAATGACCCGAAGCATAGTCCTCCAAGAAAATGAGGAGATACAGCAGATCCGCTGAGATCAATTTTTTCGCCGGCAGGTCCACGAGAAAACCCTTTTCCCAAAACCGCTGAATTTTGATAATTTTGTGATACTGTCTGCCGTAAAACTCTAAAAGCTGCGAGCGTTTCTTGTATCGTCAAAAAAGCCGACCCCTGAAGCACCTGGCTCAGAGGTCGGTTCTGATCTTTCATTCAACAGAGAGGATGAAATAATATACAGGCTGACCGCCGTTGATAAGAGTGACTTCTATATCACCGCCGACCTTTGACTTGATGCCTTCAAGTGCAGCATTTGCCTGCTCCTCAGATATTCCCTCACCGTAAATTACGGAGATGTAGGATGTATCACGGCTTGACATTTCCTTAGCAAGCTTTACAACAGCATGGACAGGATCCTTGCTCTTGAGTGTAAGCTTACCGTCGCTGAGAGCGATTATATCGCCCTCCTTGATCTTCGTGCCGCCAAACTCTGCATTTCTTGCAGCATAGGTCACCTGACCGGTAGATACATTCTTTGCTGCTGTAAGCATAAACTCAGCATTAAGCTCTGCTGTAGCATCCGGGTCGTATGACAGCATAGCCACAAGACCCTGCGGAATAGTCTTTGTATGCAGGACAAATACATTCCTGTCGGTTATCATCGGAATGACCTGCTTTGCTGCAAGAATTATATTCTTGTTATTCGGAAGAACGAATACATTCTTGGCAGGAGTAGCCATAACAGCCTGATAAATGTCGTCTGTGCTGGGATTCATGCTCTGTCCGCCGCTGACAACGTGCTGACAGCCAAGATCCTTGAATACGTTTTCAAGTCCCTCACCGGCGGCAACAGCAACAAAGCCGACCTCGTCAACAGGTGATACCGGCTTGAGAGCCTCTTTCTTCTTCTCCTCAGCCTCACGGCGAGCCTTTTCCTTCTCGTTTTTCTCGGCAGCCTTTCTGTGCTGCTCCTTCATATTCTCTATCTTAACGGTAAGGAGCTGACCGAAGGTGAGTGCCTCTTCGATCGCCTTGCCGGGATGCTCTGTATGAACATGAACCTTTATTATATCATCATCGTCAGCAACGACTACGCAGTCTCCCATTGTTTCAAGGAAGGCTCTCAGCTCCTGAGCATCCTTGTCAAGGTCGGGTGCCTTGCCGATAATGAACTCTGTGCAATATGTGAAATTGATCACCGCATCGAACTCAGCCGCTGCATTGCGGAAGAACTCAGCCGCCTTATCCTCAGCCTCCGGAGACATAGCCGCCTTGTCAAGCTCGACCATAACGCCGTCACGGAACATTGAAAGCATACCCTCAAATATAACGCAAAGACCCTTGCCGCCTGCATCTACCACGCCTGCCTTTTTAAGCACGGGCAGCATTTCGGGAGTACGGTTGAGAGCGTCATTTGCGCCGGAGCATATAGAACTGAAAACGATCACCGGATCCTGCTCAACATCAGCCGCTGTCTTGCCTGCCTCATAGCACATTCTTGCAACGGTGAGCATAGTACCCTCTGTGGGGTTCATTACTGCTTTATACGCAGTGTCAACACCGATCTTGAAAGCATCGGCAAGATCCTTGCCGCTTATCTCGCTTTTACCCTTGAATCCGTTGGCGATACCTCTGAAAAGAAGCGAAAGAATAACGCCAGAGTTTCCTCTTGCGGATTTAAGCATTGCAGATGCAGCCTCAGACGCCACCTCGTCTATCCTTGTTGCATCAGACTCGGCAAGAGCCTTGGCAGCAGCCTCAATAGTAACCGACATATTTGTACCCGTATCGCCGTCAGGCACAGGGAAGATATTAAGAGAGTTGATCTCCTCTCTCTGCTTTATTATGTTGTTTGCACCGGAAATTAGCGCGTTTTTGTAGTATGTACCGTTTATCATTTTTATCTGCACTTCCTTAACAAATTATCTGATTTCAACGATCAGCTTCATGGCTGTCCGCTCTGTGCCTTCGATCTCAATGCTGGTGAAAGCCGGAATACACACAAGGTCAATACCCATAGGAGCAAGATATCCCCTTGCGACCGCAACGGATTTAAGCGCCTGATTAGTCGCTCCGGCACCCACAGCCTGGACCTCTACGCAGCCGTAATCTCTTACGACACCTGCGATAGCACCCGCTACCGAGTTTGGTGCCGATCTTGAAGAAACCTTCAAAACTTCCATAACTTCGTCCTCCCAAATAAAAAATGACCATTCAAAATACACATATATAAACACACAATTATTATATATTCAATATCACAATTATTCAAGTGGTTAGTTTAAAGAAAATGTTATAAATTTATGAATTTTTTATAAAATCTTTAACCTTTTTACAGAAACGGTCTTTCCCGAGCGTTCATCCACCGAGAAAAGTACGCAATCCATCTCGCAGCTGCCCGAAGCAAGCTCAAATCTGACAGGGAGCTTTTCCCTGAATTTCTTTATTGCAAGCTCAGGCTTTACGCCAAGCACCGATTCATAGGGGCCTGTCATGCCGAGGTCTGTTATATATCCCGTACCCTTTGGGAGTATCCTTTCGTCAGCGGTCTGAACATGAGTGTGTGTACCGAAAAATGCGGATATCCTGCCGTCAAGGTAATAGGCAAGAGCAAGCTTCTCAGCTGTAGCCTCTGCATGAAAGTCCAGGACTATCAGCTTGGTGTCTATCTCTGACAATATCCTGTCAATGGTTATATAAGGGTCGTCAAGCGGCTCCATAAACAGACAGCCCATAAGATTGATGACCGCCACCTGCTGTCTGCCGAGGTCGTAAACGGTATATCCCCTGCCCGGAGTAGTGGCCTGCGGATAATTTGCCGGCCTTATAAGTGTCTGACACTCATCAAACATATCATAGCTTTCACGTCTGCGGAACGTATGGTTGCCTGCCGTGATAACGTCCACTCCGCTGCTGAAGAGAAACTCAGCCGACGCCGGCGTTATACCGTTGCCGTCTGAGGAGTTTTCCCCGTTGGCAATAACAAGGCCTATATTTTCCTTCTTCTTGAGAGCGGGCAGCTTTTCACGCAGAAAGCGGCATCCGACCGAACCTACAACATCACCTATCGCAAGAATATTCACTGTATCACCCCATTTATCAGAACATTATAATTGTAGAATTATTTTGTTGTTATGTCAATCCAAAAAACGGAAAAATACGCCGTTTTCCTTAAAAAAATTTGTGTATTTCTATTTACAATGCGACATTTTTCGTATAAAATATTAATAAGGGGTTCGCACCTCAGAGAAAAAATAAACTGCGGCAAAAATAAGAAAAGGAGATGTTTGATATGTTTTGCCCAAACTGCGGAAAAGAAAACGATCCATCTGTACGTCACTGCAAATCATGCGGTTCATTCATTCCGGATTTTTCTTCAGCTGAAAGCTCCGGAACTAATGATGCGCTGAACTTTTCGGAAACATCCGATGCTCCTCAGCCAATGACCTTCGAGAATCTTTCTCAGGATGATATCAAAGACCTTAATAACAATACTTCAAGATATCAGGAATACACAATGTCTGATGTGGTAGCTAAAAAGAGCAGGAAAAAACTTATAATCGCAATTATAGCTATCGCTGCTGTGATCGGCCTCGGAGTTGCCTCGTTCTTCATTATCCGTTCCATAATCAGCGGTAATACAGTAAAAAGCATACAGGAGGATCCCACAAAGTATGTCTTTGATTCATACCGCGCCACAGCAGAAAGCATGACTGCCAACAACGCTGTCGTAAAGTCTGCTACTGCTTCAACCAATGAACAAAAAACAGTAAAGACCACCATTTCATACAACGACTCTTCACAGTCCACAATATACTCCGTTGATGCACTTACAAAGAAATTCTACTACAGGATCGAGCGTTCACAGAAGATCTCCGATGAGATGAAGAAGTACTATTCAGGCCCTGAAAATATCACGACAGAGTTTTTCTCCGATATGGACAAGGCCGTTGCAAAGTTTAGCTTTGACAATGAAAGCTACGACTATTATATCAACCTTGACAACCTCAGAGAAGAAGCTGCTTATTCAGCATTCGGCCCCAAGGGCGAAAATATTTTCAATATCGACCAGAAGACCTTCGACATCGCGATGGACGTTTATGATTTCATCTATAACAACCTGAAAAATGACAGCGATCCATTTGGTATTGTAACGCTTGCCAACAAGCTCAAGGATGACTTTGACAAGTGCGGAAATGTTTCTGTAGCTAATGAAAATGTTGATATCGACGGTACAAAGACCGATGCTTACGTTATCAGCCACACCTTCAACAACACCGATATCGTTACATCCTTACTTACCGACGTCAAGGACTGGATAAAGAACAGCATCGTCAATAACATTATCGATGATGAGGTCAATGCAGCTGTTGATAAGGTCCTCAGCCAAATTGATGTATCCCAGATCGCTGCACAGATCAATTCTTCCGTTAAGAACTTCGAGATAGTATTCAAGCACTATGTCAACAAAGACAACGCTCTCATGCAGGCTGAGATACTTGCAAACGTGAACGGTCAGGGCATAAAGCTCACACTTACCTTTGGTGCAGACCCGGCTTCTTCAAAGAAGATAACCATCAAGGCTTCAACACAGGGCGGTGCAGCAGAATCCGTACTCCAGACTATCACCGTTACTAACGAAAGCACTGCAGCTCAGGATAAGTTCGTTGCTACTTATACAGGTATGCTCCTCACAGGCAGCACGACCTATACAAGAGACACAGCAACAGGCGACTTCACAATTACAAACAATATGAACAACCCCATGAAAGCTCTCAGCGCCGGCCAGGGACAGACAGTTCCTGCACAGGATCAGGCGCCCAATATGAGCATCAGCGGCAACATGAAGCTCACAGACGATTCAATGACCATTACCTACACAGAGCCTGCTTATGATGGCACTGAAATGAAGTTTGAATATTATATATCCGGCAAAGCCGAGATCAATGAGCTTTCATCAAACAACAATCTGCTCACAACAAAATCATCAGATCTCAAGAAGATATTTGGCAGTATCGGAATTCCTGCTAAGTATTGATACGCAGGCCTTAACGCCGTATGCAAAAGCCCTGTTCAGGTAAACAGCCCGAACAGGGCTTTATTTTTGAAAGCGCAGCACATAGTTTTATACTAATTCCTGATAAAAAGCAGACTTATACTAGTATTATTTCTCTGTTTTACAAAAGCAGCACTGTATGATATAATAGCCTTGTAATATTGCAGGAGGTGGCATAATGTCAAACAAGAACGAGGAATTTGAAAAGCTGCGGCAGGAATGCCTTAATTGTGAGAACTGCGGTCTGTGCGCAACAAGAACAAACGTAGTATTCGGTGTCGGAGCTGACAACGCAGAGGTAATGTTCATAGGCGAAGGACCAGGAGAAAACGAGGACCTTCAGGGCGAGCCGTTTGTGGGCAGAGGCGGTCAGCTTCTTGATAAAATGCTTGCGGCTGTTGATCTTGACAGACATAAAAACATTTACATCGCAAACATAGTAAAGTGCCGTCCGCCCAAAAACCGCGACCCGCTGCCGGAGGAGCAGGAGCAGTGCATAAAGTGGCTGAGGAAGCAGTTTGCCGTGCTGCGTCCGAAAATAATCGTCTGTCTTGGAAGGATAGCCGCAGCAAGGATAATCAAGCCGGATATAAAGATCTCAAAGGAACACGGGATCTTCTTCGAGAAAAACGGTATACTTATGATGGCGATACTTCATCCGGCAGCCCTGCTGAGAAACCCCAACAACAAGCCCGCTGCCTTTGAGGATTTTTTGAAGCTTCAGGAAAAAATCAAAGAAATATGTGACCATACATACGATGAACAGAAATAAATACAATTTTTGGCGGGAAAAATTTTTATTTCTTTTCCGTGGATATTTACTTTTTTGTCAAATAGTTGTAGAATAAAATATAAGGCAGGCACAACTGCAAGTAAACAAAAAGGGAGAAGATACAATGAAAATTCTTGTTGAAACATCAGCTCGTCACGTACACGTTACTCAGGAAGCTCTTGAGATACTTTTCGGCAAGGGCGCTGAGCTTACCAACAAAAAGGATCTTTCTCAGCCCGGACAGTTCCTCTGCTTCGAGAAGGTAACAGTAGTCGGCCCCAAGGGTGAGCTCAACTGCTCTATCCTCGGCCCTGTAAGACCCGCATGTCAGGTAGAGGTATCTATGACAGACGCCCGCAAGCTCGGCATAGCCGCTCCTGTAAGAGAGTCAGGCGACGTTGCAAACACACCCGGCTGCAAGCTTATCGGACCCAAGGGTGAGGTCGAGATCGCTGAGGGCGTTATCGCAGCTCAGAGACATATCCATTTTGACACAAAGACAGCTGAAGACAACGGCTTTAAAGACAAGCAGATCGTAAGTGTTGCTGTCGGCGGCGAAGGAAGAAAACTCGTTTTCGGTGATGTAGTAGTAAGAGTAAGCCCCAGATTTGCTCCCGCTATGCACATTGATACAGACGAAGCTAATGCTGCTGCTATCACAGGCAACACCGAAGGTGAGATCATAGTCTGACAGCAGGCTCCCATCCGGACAGTCTGTTTATCATTTGCACCCATAAGCAAAAACCGTTTGTCTGATCCTGCGGGCAAACGGTTTTTTTATACCTGATCGGCAGGCTGCAATGTGCCGGTACATATATAAATTACTTATCGTATATTATTTTATATATATACTTTTTGTATTTTATTTTGATCTTACATCTTACTTATTGTATATTATTAAGATTTTATACTATAAGTATATTACTTATTGTATATTTATTTGCATAAGTACTATTATATATACTATATGTATTATTTCTACACGCAAATAAATACATATAGTATTATATATATTTATTATACTTTTTGTAGTTTACTTATAGTATATATTCAATAAGTTTTACTAAAAGTATATTATTTTTACTATTTGTAAATATTATGTTATTTTATACTATAAGTATATCAAAGCGCATATTTACAAATTGTATATTATTCTATTATATATACTATATGTATATTATTATAATTGATTGCATACAAAACGGGTGCAGGGAATAGTGTGCAGCTACACCGGAAAACCTGCCGCTTAAAATAATGATAGTATTCCCGCGTTTTTACAAATAGTATATTATTGAATTATTTTACAAATTGTATTTAGCCATGAAAGGAACGATCAGAAATGAAGCTTGAACCAATAGTCACCTCTTTGCTTGACACCGATCTTTACAAGTTCAATATGGATCAGGTGATATTTCACAAGCACACCGACCTGTGCGGCGAATACTACTTTAAATGCCGCAACAATGGCGTTACATTTTCAGAAGAGGTAGTCCGGGAGATAAACGAGCAAATCGACCACCTGTGCACACTGAGATTCACAAAGAAGGAGCTTGACTACCTGCGCTCCATTCGTTTTATCAAGAGTGACTATGTTGAATTTCTACGCCTGTGGAGGCCTATCAGGGAATACGTTACCGTTTCACGCAGCGAAAGCGGAGAGCTTGATATAGTTGTAAGCGGCCCGCTTTTTTCCGCCATGCAGTTTGAAATATATCTCCTTGAGATCGTAAACGAGGTGTATTTCAGAATGAACTATGACTACGAAACCTTGAAACGCTCCGCCGAAGAAAGACTTGACCAGAAGATCAAGGATTTTAGCTCCGGCAAATACACTTTTAAATTTGCAGAGTTCGGATGCAGAAGAAGGCTCTCAAGAGAATGGGAGAACACCGTTGTAAAACGCCTGACAAGCGAGACAAATAATTGTGTAGGCACCTCAAACGTATATCTTGCAATGAAATACGACCTCACACCCATAGGCACCTATGCACATGAGTTCGTTCAGATGTATCAGGGTATCGACCGTATACCTCTTGCTTACACAAACCAATATGCAATGAACGACTGGTATGACGAATACAAGGGCGACAACGGCACCGCACTGACCGATACAATCACCACCGATCTTTTCCTGCTCGACTTCAACCGCTCTATGGTAAACAACTACACAGGCGTTCGTCACGACAGCGGAGACCCCTTTGAATGGGGCGAAAAAATGATACGCCACTATCAGAAATACGGAGCAGACCCCCGAACAAAGCTCCTGCTTTTCAGCGACAGCCTTGATTTCGACAAAGCGCAGAAACTCTATGACCACTTTATCGGCAGAGCAAGGGTTTCCTTCGGCATCGGCACCTTCTGCTCCAATGACACAAGCGAAAACGCGCTGAATATCGTCATCAAGCTTCAATATGTCAACGGCAGACCTGTAGCAAAGCTTTCTGACAACCCCGAAAAAGCCATGTGCCGTGACAGCGAATATCTTGATTATCTCAAAAGCTCGGTTGCTTTCCGCATAAAGCGTGAAGCCGACAGAAAGGAGTAAAATTCATGAAAAAGTTTCTTGTAGTAGTTGATATGCAAAAGGATTTCGTGGACGGTGCTCTCGGCTCAAAAGAAGCCGAAGCTATCGTTCCCGCTGTTGTAAAGAAAATCGAAGAATTTGACGGTACGATCTTTGCAACGCTTGACACACACTATGATGATTATCTCAGCACGATGGAGGGCAAAAAGCTGCCTGTTCCCCACTGCATAAAGGACACCGACGGCTGGCAGTTTGACAAAGCTGTGGCAGCCGCACTGAACAAAAAGACATACACTCCCGTAGAAAAGATCACCTTCGGCTCCGTGACGCTGCCGCTGCTGATCGAAAAAGCTGCCGGCGGCGAGGAAATGAGCATAGAGGTTATCGGCCTATGCACCGATATCTGCGTTGTATCTAACGCACTGCTGCTCAAGGCTCACTTCTGCGAAACGGATATAACCGTTGATGCTGCCTGCTGCGCCGGTGTAACTCCCCAGGCTCACGAAGCCGCCCTCGCTACTATGCGCAGCTGCCACATCAATGTAATAAACGATAACTGATCATTCACGAAAGGCGGCGATACCTTGGCGTCACTATTTAAAATTCCGCTGACACAGCTTGATAAAATAGGCTCAAAAAAAGCCGAGCAGTTCAGTAAGCTTGGTATCGGCAGCATCGGCGCACTGCTTAGGTTTTATCCGCGCACCTACGAGGACTGGAGCAGACCCTGCAAAATCGCCGAAGCTCCGCGCTGCGAAAACGTCTGTATACGCGGCACCGTAGAGAGTGCTAAGCCGCCTGCACGGATCCGCGGAAACATGACTATTTTCCGTGTAACGGTCACTGACGGCGACAGCCGTATGACGGTTACATTTTTCAACCAGAAATACACCTACGACCGCATAAAGTCCGGCGGAGATTTCATCTTTTACGGTATGCTGAAAGCCTCCGCCCACGACTATGAAATGGCTTCACCGCAGGTCGAAGAACCGTCTATGGCAGCCATCCGTCCCATCTATCAGCAAACCGCCGAGCTGAGCAGCCGTCAGATCGAAAAAGCCGTCCGGCAGGCGGTGGCAATGCTGCCTGAAAAAACGAACGACCCCATCCCTCAGCATATCCGTGAAGAGTTCGGACTTTGTGATCTTGGCTTTGCGATAAAGAACATACATTTCCCTTCTGACCATAACGCCTGTGAGCTTGCCCGGAAACGCCTTGTCTTTGAAGAGCTGTTTGTCCTTCAGCTTGGTGTGGGGCTAAGAAGCAGCGACAGACTGAATGTCACCCCGCAGAATATTACGGCTGACTACACCAAAGAATTTTTATCCCTTCTGCCCTATAAGCCCACCAACGCACAGCAAAGGGTGATCGGGCAGTGCATAACAGATATGAAAAGCACCTGCCGCCCGATGAACAGACTTATACAGGGAGATGTTGGCAGCGGAAAGACCGCAGTCGCCGCCGCGATATGTCACACGGCCGCTAAAAACGGACTGCAATGTGCTTTTATGGTTCCCACCGAGATACTTGCCGAGCAGCACTTTCAAAGCCTGAGCGGACTTTTTGCAGGCACAGGACTGAATATTGCCCTGCTTACAGGTTCAACAAAGCAGGCCGCCAAAAAGCAGATACTCTCCGGGCTGAAAAGCGGAAGCATCGACATTGTTATCGGTACTCATGCACTCATCTCCGACAATGTAGAATTCAGCAGGCTTGGTCTGGTCATAACCGACGAGCAGCACCGCTTTGGCGTTGCCCAGCGGGCAGCCCTCAACTCAAAGGGCAGATATCCGCATATAATAGTAATGTCAGCCACACCGATACCAAGGACATTGGCGCTTATGATATTCGGCGACCTCGATCTGTCCGTTATAGATGAAATGCCGCCGGGACGCAAGCCCACAGACACTTATCTTATCGACAGCGAAAAGCGCAGTCGGCTTTACGGCTTTATCCGGAAGCATATAACAAACGGCAATCAATGCTATATTGTGTGCCCGCTTGTTGAGCAAAACGATTCCGAGCTTGTTTCCGCCGAGGAATACGCAGAACGTCTTGACAAGACCGTTTTGTCCGACTGCCGCATAGGGATACTTCACGGCCGCATGAAGCCCGCCGAAAAGGACCGCATAATGAGCGCCTTTGCCGCAGGAGAAATTGATATACTTGTTTCAACTACTGTTATAGAGGTCGGCGTAAATGTTCCGAATGCAACTATTATGGTCATCGAAAACGCCGAAAGATTCGGACTTTCTCAGCTCCATCAGCTGAGGGGACGTGTCGGCAGAGGTTCCGACAAAGCTTACTGCATCATGGTGTCCGATGCATCATCTCAGGCTACTCTTGAACGCCTGAAGGTAATGTGCAGCACAAACAACGGATTCACGATCGCAGACGAGGACCTGCGTCTGCGCGGACCCGGCGATTTTTTCGGCACACGTCAGCACGGACTTCCCGAACTGCGCACCGCAAAGCTTACCGACATGGTATCTGTCGAGGCTGCACGTGAAGCCGCTCAGAAATTACTTGCCAATGACCCTGAGCTTTCTCAGCGGGAACACGCTCCCCTGAAATTTGAAGTCGCACGTCTGTTCAATAACACAGGCGGCGCATGACCGAAAAATACATCGCGGCAGTCCAAAGAAATAATCAAATAAAATCACACAAAAGCGCTCAAGCCTGTTATTATTCAGACTTGAGCGCTCTTTATTGCATTATCTTGTTTTTAATACGGAACTACGGCATCAAGCACCTGCCCTATCGGGTCACGAATGACTATATCCGCCTGACCGTCAAAGGATGTGGCTGACTTGTTTATCAAAACTGTCTTGCTGCCGTTAAAGTAGTTCAGAAAGCCTGCCGCAGGATAAACATTAAGTGATGTACCGCCAATAATAATTACATCTGCCTTTGCGATAGCACGGACAGCACCGTTTACGGTCTTGTCGTCAAGCCCCTCCTCATAAAGCACCACATCGGGCTTTATAATGCCGCCGCAGGTGCATTTCGGGATATCCTTGCTGTCAGTTATTACAGAGAGGTCATAGAACTTGTGACACTTCATGCAGTAATTTCTCATTACCGAACCGTGGAGCTCATAGACCTTTTTGCTGCCTGCCGCCTGATGCAGACCGTCAATATTCTGAGTGACCACAGCTTTCAGCTTGCCCTGTTGTTCAAGTCTTGCAAGTGCAAGATGCGCCTTGTTCGGCTTTGCAGAGGTGCATATCATTTTATCGCGGTAAAACTCGTAAAACTCTCCTGTCTTAGTCATAAAGAAGCTATGGCTAAGTATCGTTTCGGGCGGATATTTGTACTTCTGGTTATACAGGCCGTCAACACTTCTGAAATCAGGGATGCCGCTCTCGGTAGACACTCCTGCTCCGCCAAAAAACACAATATTGCTGCTTTGCTCTATGACGCTTTTCAGTTCATCATACATCACTATCCATCCCTTCTGCTCAGAATATTATTCAACAGATCAAAGTGCAGTTATCGTAACCGTAACAATATAATAACCGTTGACCTTCCACTGTATCCATGCCATGCTCGTCTTATAGTAGCCTGCCGGACGGTTATCCTTTATCATCTGTACAATATTTGCATCTGTATTTGTCTTATAGATGAACTTATAAACAGCAGACTTGTCAGGTGACATTTTTGCGATAGATGCCTTGAAGCTTGCATCTGTTTCGCAAAGATATACTATGCTTCCGTCTTCTTTTTCAGCTTCAACAAAAACAGCTATAAGCTTCTCTACTGGCTGCGCAGTTGTGCAGCTCTTCTTTGCAGACTGAGCCGTATGGTTCTTGTTCAGCTCAGAATCAGGAACGAGGAAATAGTTATAGTAGAGGAAATTGCCGGGCTCAGTGCCGTTAAGCGGATCATCCCATGTTACATCAATATTGTACCATTTTCCGTCCACCTTTACCTGGTTCCATGAATGATTTTCCGGATTGCCGCTGCTATTGTATGCAACGCCTGTTACACGTGTGACCTCAAGACCGGCCTGCTTAGCCATAGCCTCAAATGTCTTTGAGTAGCCGTCGCACACTGCAATATGATTATCAATAAGCCCTTCGGCAGTAAATGAGCTTGCAGGTACATTGCCTGACATTACACCCTTAACATCATAATCAGTGTTGAGAACGATCCAGTCATGGATAGCCTTTACCTTATCGAACTCGGACATACCGCTTTTGATTATCTGGCTGTTTATTTTTGCCACC
>CADCKR010000031.1 GCA_902802105.1 uncultured Ruminococcus sp. | reverse complement strand
AGTTCATTCCCAATGCGATATACTCTGACGAGTTTATGATCGGAGCATCTCAGCTAACCGGAGGGGATGCCTTTATCGCCTTCGACTATATAATTATTACTTAAAAATAATAATTATTGGTATATGCTCAAAGCAAATGGTTTTAAAAGATTTTGAAAATAACAGGAGTGAATATCAGTGGAGGATAATAATAAGATTCTGCCCGGAGAAAACAGTATTCCACAGCAGACAGCTGAAGAAGCTTTGCCGGCTGAAAGACTTGATGAGCAGAAAAAAGGCGCATCAGACAGCAAGTCTCGTGCCTTGTTGGAAACATTATGGTTCGGACTGGACTATGGCAGTATTCTCACGGCTTTTGCACTATATGAGACAGTTGGAAGTCTTGGCTGGGATGTGTCGCTGATGAATAAGTCTCCGGATATGTGGACGGAAAATTACGGCGATCCTGACGGAATTGCGGGGGAATTTATTTATAAATACTGCAATGTTGAGCCTGCCGCAGCAGATGAAGAAGACCTGAAAAATATAGTTGAGAATAAGGATGCCATTATTGTCGGTTCCGATATTATATGGAACTATAAGATCTGCGGCGAGCAGACAGGCACTCATTACTATCTTGATTATGTGCCGGATGACAAGAAAAAGATCAGCTATGCTACATCATTCGGCTACAGCTATTCAGGCCCTTATGGCGATGAAATGATAAAATGCGCAAAGCTGCTGAAAGGCTTTGACGGTGTTTCCGTAAACAACTTCTATAACCTTGAGGTGCTTCAGAATCGTTTCGGAGTTGAAGGCGAAACAGTGCTTGATCCGGTTTTCTTATGTGACAAGGAAATCTATGAAAAGGCTGCCAATGAAGCTCCCGGCCGAGCTGAGGAGAGAGAGAATTCATTTATATTCACATACATAAAGGCCGGAAATCCGAGAAAGAAACAGTTTATTCTCAGAGGAGCAGAGATCTTTACAAAGGGCGGCATCAGTCCGATACGCAGTTTTGTAAATATAAATACATTCCTTGAATCCGTTGAAATGTTCGGGATGGATGTATCATGCTCCATAACGGTTGAGGATTGGCTGTATTATATTATAAACAGCAGGTTTGTTATTACAGATGATTATTACGGAGTCTGCTTTGCATTGATCTTCAACAAGCCTTTTGTGTTTATTGAGTCTCTCAGCTTTGACGGTCTTAACAATGTTAAGGCGCTGCTTTCATCGCTTGATCTTGAAGAAAGAATAGTCTATCTTGAGGACGATTTCAGGAAGAAGGAATACCTGTTCCGTCTTCCGGTCAGGTATAATAAAGTAAACAAGCTGCTTGATGAAATGAAAGAGCAGTCATTGTCATGGCTGAAAAACAAGCTTTGCTCTAAGGAGGCGGACAGCATTGGGTAAGATAAGGTTCAAGCTTCAGAATATAGTGTTTGAAGATAACAATGGCTTAGGCGAGAAATGGAAAATGATGTATCGCGGCGACAAGATGATATATAACAAGCTGCTGTCGGCCTATACGCTGAAAAACGGACAGTTTGTCGAGTTCTTTACCTATTTTAACGCCTGCTCTGTCGCCAAGTGGCGCAAGTATACCAAAGCAGAGGAAATAACTCTTAATCTGGTATGCAAGGGCGATTTCCTTGTTACAATGTTCGGTCATTATACGGATGGAAGCGATATCAGCAAGGAATTCTATGATACAAATGAATACCACCTTAAAGAAAAGTCAGAGATAAGTATTACTGTGCCCAAAAATATAAGATATGAAGGAAACTGGTCAGCTTTGATCGACAAGAGCAGCATAAACGATATCCGTATTGCACTTACTACAGTTACCTTCAAAAAGGAAGAATACATAATCTGCAATATGGAGCTTCTGGAAAGAGAGCTTTTCTATACCGATGAACCGGCTAAGGATCATATCAAGGTGCGCATTATAGATAACGGCCGCACTCTTGACCCGGAAGATTTCAAGAGCGAATACATGGAGCTGATACACAACGAGAACACCGGCGGTTCCGGCGGATATACAAGGGGAATGATCGAGGCAATAAACGATAAGGATTTCTCTCCTACTCATGTTTTGCTGATGGATGACGATGTTATGGTTCTCCCGGAGGCTTTTGTGAGAACTTATTCTTATCTTGCTCTGCTAAAGCCCGAGTATGACGAAAGATATCTCAGCGGCGCTATGCTTTTCTATGAGCGCATGAACGTACAGCATGAGGATATTGGCTTTGTGCATGATGACGGTTCCTATGGTCCGAACAAGCCTGATTATAATTTGCAGGAATGGGACGCTGTGCTGAGAAACGAGCAGGATATCAATTATCATCCGAACTCTTATGCCGGATGGTGGTACTGCTGTGTTCCGGTGAAAAAGATAAAGCGCGACAGACTTCCGCTGCCTCTGTTTATCCGCGGTGACGATGTGGAATTCAGCCTTGCCAACAACGCAGAGTTCCTTTCACTTAACGGCATTTGTATCTGGCACAGAGGCTTCTCAACGAAATTCAACGCTTGCCTGGAGCTCTATATGGTTCACCGAAACAGTCTCATCATTCAGGCTGTCAGCGGTATATGCAAGGGGATCGACTTTGCAAAGCGAATTGATAATTATTTCTGGAGAGAGCTTTACAGGCTTTCATACAACAACTGCGAGCTTCTTCTTGACGCCGTTGAGGAATACTGCAGCGGTCCGGAGTTCCTTTTCAAGCCGGAAGGCGAACGCATTATGAAGGAGCACGCCAAGAAGAACGAGAAAATGTATCCTGCTGCAACGGCATATCGTGATATCCCTGTGGATTTCAGCACGATCTACACAATGAGCGAAACACCGCTTACGGATAAGGAAATGAGAAAATACGAAAAGACCTGCAACGGTCAGGCGATGCCGTCGGCTGTTATTAAAGATAAGGTTGCCGTTATTGCTTATGATTGGTTCTATGACCCTGCCAAGCACTACATGGCTGATAAGATACTTGCGGTAAATGCATTTGACCACACAGCATATCTCAGAACAAGAGACAAAGCACGCTTTGAGGAGCTTGTTGCCCGCCGTGACAGAGTTATGGATTATTACGAAGCCCACAAGAGCGAGATAGAGCAGCAGTATGCAGAGGCAGGAAAGATACTCAAAACAGAGAAATTCTGGAGAGAATACCTCAAAATGCCGCCGCTTGAAGAAGAGGCTGCCGCTGAGCAGGAATAATAAAATTTCTCTGGCTGCTGCACAATACGGTGCTTTTCCGGTTACTGCATAAAATAAAAAAACAGGCACGATAAACCTCTGAAACGGTTTACCGTGCCTGTGATTTTTATTAGTATCGCTTACGGGGTATATGTGTCCGCCGGGCCGACATGGATCATTTTGTGAAAATCCCTGTATCTGCCGGCGAAAATAACAGCAGCAGGATTTTTACACCTCTGACGGCTTGAATACCGGCATAAGCTGGAGCTTGAACAGGTTGCGCTTGTGAAGTGTGTCAATGCGCTCTTTAGCAGCCGGATCGTCGATCACACCCTCACGGATATAGCGGTCGAGAACTGCGTATGTAAATCCGAGATTGTCTTCGTCTGTTTTGCCGCAGAGACCGTCTGACGGAACCTTGTCAACCAATACCGCAGGAAGCCCCAAAAGCCTGCCGATCTGTTTTACCTCATTTACGGTAAGCATCGAACAGGGGCTGAAATCGCCTACAGAATCGCCGTAGCGTGTGGAATAGCCCACCCAGTCCTCAGAAAGGTTGCAGGTGTTGGCCACTCTGCCGTTGTTGCTCTGGGACACGGCATAAAGCGTTGCCATACGGATGCGCGGAGGAAGGTTGATGCGGCTCTGATCCTGAAGCTCAAAGGGAATGTTCTTTATCACGCCCTCAACTGCGTCCTTTATGTTGATGATATAGTGCTTTATGCCCAGGGTATCAACAAGAAGCTGTGCCTTGTCAAGATCGCTCTGCTCACCGCACGGCATAAGAACGCCGATAACTCTGTCTCTGCCAAGCGCTTCAACGCACAGTGCAGCGACAACAGAGCTGTCTTTTCCTCCGGATATACCGACAACGGCATTACATCCGGGACCGTTTTTTTCAAAAAAGTCTCTTATCCATGCTGTACATTCATTCTTTACTTTTTCTGCGTCAAACATTGATATCTCCTCCTTGATTCTGTTTATTCGTTAAGCGGGACACAGCAGCTGCTTGTCCTGCTGCTTTTATTATAGCAAATATCCTGCACTTTATCAAGTACAGCATCATCTTTTCCACAGCAGTCAGGGGGGCTTTCAAGTTAACGTCACCCGAAAGCTGAGTTGGAGCTTCATATTAATACCTAACAAAAAGCAGACAATTTTTGCGGTCTGCTTTTTATCAGGAATTAGTATCAGAGTTTGGTATATGGAAAGAATTGTTTTAAATTTGTGCACGTTTTTGGTTATTTATGCTTGACTTTGCGCGAATTTGTGGTATAATTTAATCAAGGAAGGTAAAATATGGCAAGAATTCTTGTATGATCTGCCCGCTTTCCAATTTACAGCAAAGGAGAGATCAATATGGTATCAAGGTGTCTTACAATTATGAACGAAGAAGGCTTTCACATCAGGACAGCCGCAGCCCTGGCAGGAGCAATGGTGCAGTATCCCTGCAAGGTTTACATAATTTTCAATGGAAACGAATATAACGCCAAGAGTACATTGAACCTTGTGACAGCCTGCATCAAATGCGGGAATGACTTTGAGCTTGTCTGTGACGGCGATCAGGAATCCGAAGCCCTTGAGACTGCCGTTGATCTTATCCAGTCGGGGCTTTCAGCGTAAAACACAGTATAAAACAAAATAAACAAACGGAGCCGCCTGCTGTGCAGACGGCTTTGTTTTATGCTGTATTTACTGCGTTAAAAATATCGGATATTTTGTACCATGTAGGAAAGTTGACTGCGCCTGTTGCGGGCAGTGAAAACACCTGCTGGAAAACACGGACGCTGTTTTCTGTTCTGGGGCCGAAGATACCGTCTACAGACAGCTTCGGTATGAGCGGAAAGTTGTTCGATATCTTGTTGAGCTGCGATTGTATAACACGGACATTCTGACCTCGTGAGCCGTTACGGAGTATGCCCGGAAAAGAGATCGGTATGCCCTGTACCTTGCGGGCTTCTTTAAGGATAATGTCATAGCCGTAGTAGTATTTCAGTATCTGTATCGCAGAGTAGCCCTGCTTTGCAAGGTCGGCAGAGCCCCATTGACTGAGCCAGCCATCACGCCTGACACGCCGCCCGTCACAGTATTGGGTAAAAAGCGGCTGCCCGATATCGCTTTTTGAAATGTAGAGGTTAAATACCTCATCGGTCACATCGGCGATCTCCTGAAAAATATTCCTGCCGTAAAAGAACGCCTGATCGTATGCAGTAGAGCTTGTGATCGTAAAATCATAGCCCTTGCTGCGGTACCATTCTGTATATACCCTGTTGAGAGTGAATGAAATTATAGCCAAAATATTCGCCTTCAGCGCTTCACGTCCCCATGTGGCATATATCTCTGAGCTTGCAACATTGTTGATATAGTCCTTGAAGGTAAGCGTATAGTTTTTGGCGCTGCTGTCTGATGGTACGCCATCGTGAACAACAATAAACTCAGGTATTACAGGCTCAGGCAGAACTACCAGATTTCCGGGGAAAGGAAGCTTCTTTATCTCGGATTCGGGTATCTTTTCGGGATATTCGCCCCAGAGCACCGGGTAAGGGATGTCGATGGAATCATCCGGCGAAATGAAAGCGATATTCTGTACGGCGGTGCTGTCAGGGAATATCTGCACGTTGCGTACTGAAACGTCCTCATATCCCGGCAGCGAAGCAGTCACATCATATTGACTGAACGGACGCGGCATATCGTTATCCTGAGAATATCGGAGCGGCGGAGACGGCAGACGCACAGGCGGAAGCTGTCCTTCTGCGTTGGCGTTAAGCTCAGCTATGGTATCACCGTCAGGATAGGATATTACCACCTTTGCATTATTGGCAGGATAGGCGATGTTTTGCAGAAAGGTGTTGACACGCAGAACACCGAAGCTGTCGTTAGGTTCAAATTGTACTGACAAGTATTATCACCCTCGATCGTATAATTATTGCCGGCCGTTTCCGCCGAATTTGTATTCGACAGACGTCTCCCGCAGATATATAAAGCTGTTGTATAGATTCAGCTTGCCGTAGCCCCACTTTACATTCGGGTAGACAATGCCGTCGTCACGGTCACAGCCGCCGATAAGCAGACTTTTTATAAGATCCCCGTTGATGGTCGGCATATTGTTTTTGATAATGCCCCATTCCATCAGCAGGGCGGCAGCACCGGCCGTAATGGCGGCTGCTGCACTTGTGCCTGTCATTGTGCCGAAGCCGGCAGGATACACGCCCCTCACGCCTACGCCCGGAGCGGCAAAGTCAGGCGCCATGCGCGGCATTCTTGTCGGCCCCCACGATGAAGATACCGAAAGACTGCCGTCCTCGGTGTTGTATGCGCCGCAGGTTATTGAGCGCAGAGCGGCGGCAGGATATACGATAGTGTATTCCGGAACCGGACGAAGAAATTCTACCTCACTGCACACCTGTCCGGTTATCGGCAGCCATGCCCAGTATCCTCCGTCTATAACGGAATCTCCGAATATCCTGATGTCCCAGATGCCCTCGGTGGCGTTTTCAAATCCGACTATCATATTATTGTTTATGTCCTTGAAGTACTTTATGAAAACACGGGTCTCTTCAAGAATGAGCTTTTCGGAAAATTCAAGTCCGGAGCGGAACGGCATACGCGGGATGACCTCGCCAGTGGGAGAGATTATTCCCAACGAGAGCTTGTCAAACGCAGGGCCGAATATTATCACCGAAAATGATGCGCCCTGCCTTCCGACCTTGATGCTGACGTTTTCTACCGTTTTACCCGGAAGAAGCTTCCCTTGAGTGTGGTGCTTTGCGTTTGCTTCGTTGCCGGCCGCCGTTACAAAAGCAACTCCTGCCCTCTGCGACACAAAGGAAATATACTCCTCAAACAGAGTGTTGCCGTCGTGTGCGCTTGTGTTGGAGCCCATGCCTATGCATATTACAACGGGACGGTTATACTCTATGGATTTATCAAGAATGTACTTTATCCCCAGCAGGTAGTCTGAGGATTCATACAGATCCGGATCGTCCGGAGAAAGCAGATATCTGCGTATATAGAAATCTCTTGCGCGGCGCAGCTTTACTGCGATTATATCTGCTCCGGGAGCCGCTCCGGTGTATTCGTCCGTTTTGCTTGCTGCGGCTACCGATGCAAGAAACGTGCCGTGACCGTCCTCGTCCATTTCGGGAACGATGCTTTGCGGTGACGTACTACGAAGCGCCTCGTTTATTGTATCATTGTTATAATCCGATCCGAAATACAAGCCCGGACTTCTTTTTCCGTCTACGGTCTGATCCCAGATGCTTAATATCTTGCTCGAACCGTCCTCAAAGCGGAAGGCCTTGTTTGTGTAGTCTATGCCTGTATCGACTATGCCGATTATCACTCCGCTGCCGGAAAGGTCAAGAAAAGGCTGG
This sequence comes from uncultured Ruminococcus sp., assembly GCA_902802105.1. Lineage (GTDB taxonomy): Bacteria > Bacillota > Clostridia > Oscillospirales > Acutalibacteraceae > UBA1213. Next base: position 9,906 of record CADCKR010000031.1, on the reverse strand, counting down.
TTAAGCACCTGAGTTATCCCGCTGCGGTCGTTGCTTATGCTGTCGAGCGGCGACATTATCTTGGGGTAAAAGCTCAGGAAATCGCTGCCGAGATCCATAAGCAGACCTTTGATATACTTTTCGTTTGTATACACTATCATGTAGTTGTTTGCAAGCTCTGTACCGAAGTGCAGATACGGCTTATCTCTTGCATATTCACGGAAACGGGGAGTGTTTATTACCTGAAAATCCACAGTTGAGGGCAGCTTTACATACTCCTCCAACGGAAGCTTATCTTCATCATCCATTTGTGTAAACCTCCTGTAACGGCTCCTGATACGGTGCTCTCAGGATATCTGTAAGACTTGGAATGCCTGCACCCTCAGCATATCTTATTGCATAGGCAAGCGAAGCTTCAAGGCACAAACGTCCGTAGCCGAACGCAGGGTCGGGATATTTTGTGCCGATGCGCCTTCTTGCCCCCAGACGCAGAAACGCTTTTATGCGCTCACCGTAAAAGAACGGCGAGTTTCCGTTGGTAATGCCCCATTCCATAAGCAGTGCCGCTGAACCTGTTACAAACGGTGCGGCAAAGCTTGTGCCGGTAAATGAATCATACCCGCCGCCTACAGCCGCCGAAATGATATTTACAGCCGGAGCTTCAATATCCGGTATGCGTCCTGTACAAACATCTGCGCCCACGCCGGAAAACGGCGCAATACTGCCGATGCGGTCGTTATATCCCGCTACACGTATCAGCTTTTCGGCAGTAGACGGAAGCGTCATTGTGTTGCCGGAATCAGGTATTGAAAAATAAGTCCGTGAGCTTACCTCTTCGAGCGTCGGGAGCCACGCTTCGATACGGCCGTCAACAATGCTTGACGGTATGAGCCTGAGCAGCCAGTCGCCTGCGCTTATTGTTCCGCCGGAGGCCTGTCTGTCGGCATATACTTCGATATATATTTCCTGCGATACGGAGTATCTTCGGGGCTGACCATAAACCGCATTCATAACAAGGCCGCCTGTGCGTATGGTTTTGTATTGACTTTCGATATCTATTATGCCTGAGGAAAGTCCGCTCGGAAAGATAAGCTCAAACGAAAAGCTGTCCGCAAAATTCTTCCAAAGGGAAATATAGAACCTTTCAATGCCTGATGCTGTAAAAAATTCGATCTCTTTTGTCTGCCCCTGAACCACTCTGCCGGAATAGTGGTGCCCTGCTGAACCCTCGTTGCCGGTTGGCGCAACAATAACATTTTTCCAGAGATTGGCCGCCTGTGCAAGATATTCCTCAAAAAGCGAATGACCGTCATGTGCACCCTCGTTCATTCCGAAGCTAAGGTTTATCGCTACAGGTTCGTTCATGCTGCGAGCCTTGTCGGTGACATACTTTACAGCCCGCATAATATCCGTACTCTGAGCAAAAAAGTCGTTCCCGCGTCTGCCTACTTTTACGGCGACAATATCACATTGAGGTGCGGCGCCGGTATTTTGTCCGCTTGATGCAGCTCCGTTTCCTGCCGCTATACCTGCCACCGCGGTACCGTGACCGACAAAGTCCCTTGTGGGAACAAGCTCAAAGGGCTCGGTACTCTGCAAGGCTTCGTTTATCATTTCGCGGGAATATTCAGTTCCCTTATAGAACCCCTGAGGCGGCGAACCGTTTATAGTCTGATCCCAGATCGAGATGAGCCTTGTAGAGCCGTCCTCATTCCTGAAATCAAGATGTGTATAGTCGATGCCGGAATCTATTATTGCGGTTATAACGCCCCTGCCCTTCAGGTCGTAGCGGTTTTTATTCTGCACAGGGGCAATACAGCTGGAGCTTATCTGATAGCTGCTGCCGACATACAATCTTTTTGGCAGCTCGATATCCTCTGTTTCGGGCAGTGCATAAAGCTCTGCAAGCCTTTCCTGCGGTATTTCTATCACGCCGTAGCTGTCCGACAAAGCCTCAGCCCTTACATTCAGCCGTTCTTCAATGCTTTTTATGTCGCCGTTATACTTTATGATGACCTCCATAGGCATCCTCCGGATCATATCATTATCATATTCTTGGATCGCTATAGAATGATATGAGCCCGGCAAAAGAATAATGCGGATTTTTACGCAAAAAAATATCCCAAAGGAGCGATATCCTTCGGGATTATGAGAAAGTCTGTTTTTGTGTGAAGCTTTTTATGCTTATTGCTCTGCTTTTATTACTTCTATTCCAAGATCAGTAAGCTGCTGCGGGTCAACGTCTGCGGGAGCATTGGTCATAGGCTCGCTTGCGTTCTGTACCTTCGGAAATAGTACAACGTCACGCAGTGTAGGTGCGCCAAGCATCTGCATAACAAGACGGTCAAGGCCGATGCCCATTCCTCCGTGAGGCGGTGCGCCAAACTTGAATGCATCCATCAGGAAGCCGAACTTTTTGTAGGCCTCCTCATCCGACAGGCCAAGCATAGAGAACATCTTCTTTTGCAGGTCAGGATTGGTAATACGTATAGAACCGGAAGAAAGCTCTGTGCCGTTGAGCACCATGTCGTAAGCCTTTGCATATACCTCGCCCTTGTCGCCGTCAAGCTTGTCAAGGCAGTCATCGGTGGGTGAGGTAAAGGGATGATGCATTGCTATCCATTCGCCGCTTTCCTTGTCGAACTCGAAGAACGGGAACTTCACTACCCAGAGGAAGTTGTATCCGGGTTTGACAAGGCCGAGCTTCTTTGCACATTCAACACGCACTGCGCCAAGCGTTGAAAGCACAAGACCTGTATCGGTGTCGGCAACAACGAGTATAACGTCACCCTTTTCAGCGCCTGTCCTGGCAATGATAGCGTTCATTTCGTCCTCTGTCATAAACTTTGCAAAGCTTGACGAAATGCCGTCATCAGTCATGCGTATCCATGCAAGACCCTTTGCGCCCAGACCGCGCACAAACTCTGTCAGCTTGTCGATCTCCTTGCGGGTATAGGTCTTTGCGGCATTCTTTGCGTTGACTGCACGTACAGAACCGCCGCCCGCAAGAGCGTTCTTGAATACAGCAAACTCTGACGATGCAACTTCATCGCTTATATTGACGATCTCCAGATCAAAGCGGGTGTCGGGCTTGTCCGAACCGTAGCGCTCCATTACCTCGTTGTAGGTGTAGCGCGGGAAAGGTGTAGGAATATCAATATCCATAACGTCCTTGAAAAGACGCTTGATGTATCTTTCGCCAAGGTCGAGTATATCCTCCATGTCTACGAAGGAAAGCTCAAGGTCGATCTGAGTAAACTCAGGCTGTCTGTCTGCACGAAGATCCTCGTCACGGAAGCAGCGGGCGATCTGCATATATCTGTCAAAGCCTGCGACCATGCAAAGCTGCTTGTACATCTGAGGAGACTGCGGCAGAGCATAGAAAGAGCCCTTGTGTATTCTTGACGGCACGAGGAAGTCACGGGCGCCTTCGGGAGTGGACTTTATGAGCATCGGTGTTTCAAGCTCAATAAAGCCGTTCTCATCAAAAAAGTCACGCGTTACCTTTGCGACCTTATGGCGGAATATCATATTCTTTTGCAGTTCAGGACGTCTGAGGTCGAGATAACGGTATTTCAGTCTTGTCAGTTCAGCTGTGGGACAGTTATCAATGATCTCAAAGGGCGTTGTTTCGCTTTCGGAAAGAATACGCAGCTCACTTACTTCGATCTCGATATCTCCTGTAGGGATATCCTTGTTTTTAGAGCTTCTTTCCCTTACAATGCCTCTTGCGCCGAGAACAAATTCAGAGCGGACCGATGCGGCCTTATCAAAGACAGACTTTTCGGTCTTGTCGTCAAAGGCAAGCTGTACGATACCCGTTCTGTCGCGCAGGTCGATAAAAATGAGCTGTCCCAGGTCTCTCTGACGCTGTGTCCATCCGCATACAACAACTTCCTGTCCGATGTCTGCGGAGCTGAGCGTACCGCAGTAGCAGGTGCGCTTCATTCCTGTTAAAAATTCTGCCATTGTCATTACTTCCTTTTCCTTAGATTATCATTCTTTCATACTGTCGAGCTGCTTTAAAAGTGCCGAGTTGCTTTCGTCAACATAAGCAGCAAAGAAAGCGTTGAAGAATCCTTCGTCAAGCGGCACAACTGTCTCGCTGCCGCCGTTCATGTTGCGCAGCTTTGCAGAGTTGGATTCAAGCTCACTGTCTCCTATGACCATAGAGAAGCGCGCCTTTATCTTATCGGCGTATTTCATCTGTGCCTTTACGCTCCTGCCTACGATATCGCCCTCTGCGATAAGCGAAGCACTGCGGACACCCTCAATAATGTTGAAGGCTTTGAGCTTTGCCTTTTCGCCTATGCCGAGCACATAAAGGTCGCATACAGGCGGTTCGGGTATATCTATCTTCTGTTCCTTCAAAAGCAGGAGAAGTCTCTCCATGCCCATGCCAAAACCGAGAGAAGGAGTGTGCTGTCCGCCAAGCTCTTCTATAAGACCGTCATATCTTCCGCCGCCGCATATCGTGCCGATATCGGGTGCGACAAATTCAAAAACGGTTCTTGTGTAATAGTCAAGGCCTCTTACTATTGCAGGGTTGACCTTGTATCGGATCTTTGCAGCATCAAGACAGCTTTTTACCTCTTCAAAGTGCCTGCAGCAGTCATCGCAGAGGTAATCGAGCACCTTTGGCGCATTCTTGGCTATCTGTGCGCAGATAGGGCTCTTGCAGTCAAGTATTCTCATCGGGTTGCGTTCAAGACGCGAACGGCAGGTATCGCAAAGCTCTACCCTGTGCATACCGAAGTATTCTTTAAGCGCAGCCGTATATTTCGGGCGGCACTCGGGGCAGCCTATGGAGTTCAGCTCAAGACGGATGTTCTGTACGCCGAGCCTGTCAAAGATAGAATTGGCCGCACAGATAACTTCCGCATCGGCAAAAGCGGATGCAGCGCCGTATACCTCCATGCCGAACTGGTGGAACTCTCTTTGTCTGCCGTAATTCTTTTTTTCATAGCGGTAGCAGGCGGTAAGGTAATATGCTTTTATCGGGTAGCCGTCATTGTAAATGCCGTGCTCGAGCATAGCTCTTGCGGCGCCTGCGGTACCCTCCGGCTTCAGAGAAATGGTATCTCCGCCCTTGGTGGTAAAGGTATACATTTCCTTCTGAACGATATCGGTAGTGTCACCGACAGAGCGGTCAAAAAGCTCAGTATGTTCAAACACGGGAGTCCTTATTTCCTTAAAGCCGTAGGCCTGTGCCTGCTTGCGCATGATATCTTCTATAAACTGCCACTTGTAGCTGTCTGCGGGCAGGATATCCTCTGCGCCGTACACTCTGTTTGTAATAAGCTTCATGTTTTTTCGCTTCCCTTCAAGCTTTCGTTTTATTCTTTCCTATTATACAATAGTTGCTTTGTTTTATCAACCATAAAATCGCAGAAATCACTGAAATCAGGCCGGGCGGACTTTCAGGCAAAAGTCCGCCCGGCCTGATCTGCACGGTCTGCACTGCTGCAGTATTATCAGTCTATTTTCTCGAACCTCGGAACTTCCTTGCCGTCAACATCTACATACTGATAGAAAATAGCTGACGGTCTTGCCCATATCTTCTGATCCCCATAGAGCGCCTTGTATATAACAAGCTCCTCCGAGGTCTCGCTGTCCTTTGCAAGACAGATGAACTCATACTCGCCGCCCTTGAAATGACGGTACTTTCCGGGTGCGCCCACAGGCGGAAGAGGCTTTCTTTCATCCTGTGCAGGAACGTCCTGAACGGAAGCACTCTGCTGCTCAGACACATCAGCCGGCTCATCTGCGGAGATCTCGTCACCGTCGGGATATTCGGGCTTTCCTCCGTCAGTAAGCACAAGAACTCTCGTTCCGTTTGCCGGAATGGTGATCTCTGCGTGATTGCCGTTAACATCATAAACGGTCTTGCCGTCAAAAACATCATAAAGCTTGCTGCCGCCGTCTGTATTGAAGCCGATGCCGAAATCCTTGTCGCTGAGGTTAAGTGCGATATAAATAGTCTCATCTTCAAATTTGCGCTTGAATATAAGCTGCTCATTGCGTATGACTGTATTCATAAACGAACCGTATTTCAGCGCCTTATACTTTCTTCTGACTGCGCCAAGCCTGCATATATGACGGAACAGCTCGTTCTCTTCGATATCGCTCACGTTCACACAGGGGCGTATCGGATAATCATATTCCGTTCTGCTTTTCTGACCCTTTATGCCCCATTCGCTGCCGTAATAAACAGAAGGAACTCCGGGCATGAAATACAGCAACGAAAAAGCGTTCTTGCCGTGAGCAGGATCTCTCAGCGTGCTTGCAAGACGGTTTACATCATGGTTATCGACAAAGTTGTAGGTGTAAATATTATGATAGATGCCGCCGTTTGCAAACTGACGGTTGAGCGAATGCGCGATCTCAAAATAGTTATGGTCGTTGTGTGAGGAATAAATACCCTTGTAGCACTCGTAGTTGGTGCAGGAATCAAGCAGGTCGGGATTTGCAAGACGTGCATAGTCGCCGTGGATGATCTCGCCCATGAGCCAGAACTGACTGTCACGGCTCTTGCAGAAGTGCTTGAGCTCACGCAGGAAATCCTGGTCCATACAGTAGGCAACGTCAAGGCGCAGGCCGTCGATCTTAAACTTATCCATCCACATTGCCACAGCGTCAAAGATATGCTTTTTTAAATCAGGATGTCTGAGGTTAAGCTTTACAAGGTCGTAGTTGCCCTCCCAGCCCTCATACCAGAACGGGTCGCCCCAAGGGCTGCTGCCGCCGAAATTCAGGTTCTGGAACCATGAGCAGTACGGTGAGCCCTGGTGGTTCTTTCTTACGTCCTCAAACGCCCAGAAGCCTCTGCCTACATGATTGAAAACGCCGTCAAGCACTACCTTTATGCCGTTATCGTGAAGCGCCTGACAGATACGTGCAAAGCTCTCGTTATCGCCAAGGCGGTTGTCTATATTATAATAATCATTCGTATCATATCCGTGTGTGGTAGACATGAACACCGGTCCGAAATAGACCGCATTGACATTCATCTTTTTCAGGTGAGGTATGAAGTCGATCACCTTGTCAAGGCGGTATTCAAGCTTGCCGTCATTTACTCTCGGCGCGCCGCAGAAGCCAAGCGGATAGATGTGATAAAAAACAGATTCATTTACCCAATACATTATGTTTTCTTTCCTTTCAAAACGGAGGTTATTGCTGCGCATTATGGCAGCTCATCAATTATAGCATAGTTTTACATAAAATGCAAGAATAAATTTGTAATTTTTGTCGATTATTACCATTCTGTATTTTTGATGTCATTGCTGTCACCATAAAGAAAAAACCTCCGGAATATCCGGAGGGAAAGTTCTGCTTTACGATCATCAATGTGTTGTCCTGCCTGCTGAACCCTGCTCTGAAAGGAAATGACCTATTTTGTTTGCTTCCCTTACCTCGTCATCATTTTCTGCCATAAGGGGCGAAAAACGTGTTTCGCTGTACTTTGTAAGGTTGGTGCTTATATGATTGTTTACAACATTTGCCGCACCAAAGCGGTCGCCAAAGAGAATGTCCATTTCATCCGCAAAGGAATCAAAATCAAATTCACTGATAATATCATTGATACTGTCCGACCTTTTCATTTCCTCAGCTCCTTTAATTTTCAAGGGTTCTTTTTTGCCCACCGTTTATCATTATACTACAATATTTTGTGATTTCAATAGCGGCATGAATTTTTATATGGAAAAAATATCGCGCTTATGATATAATTATTTTGTAAAAAATATAAAGGAATGATCCGATGAAGATACTGCACACCAGACCATGTGACGATGGTTTTTTTATGCCCGCAGAATATGACAGGCACTACGGCTGCATAATGATATTTCCTCACCGCAGGGATTCATGGCAGAACGGCGCATACGCCGCAAGGAAAGCATTTGCCGAGATAATAGAGATAATCTCCCTAAGCGAAAAAATGATCGTCTGCGCAAGATATGACGACTATGATGCGGCACGCTTTATGCTGCCCGAAAGGGTAAGAGTTATCGAGATGGAATCGGACGACTCATGGGCAAGGGATGTGGCTCCGACCTTCGTTACCAACGGCAGGGAGATAAGAGGCATCGACTGGGGCTTCAATGCCTGGGGCGGTCTTGCTGACGGCCTGTATTTCCCCTGGGACAAGGACAACAAAATGGCCCGCAAGCTCTGCGATTCAATGGATATCGACACCTATGACAAGCGCAGCTTTATACTTGAAGGCGGCTCCATACATTCAGACGGCGAAGGCACGGTCATGACTACCGAAGCCTGCCTGCTCAGCAGCGGGCGGAATCCCGGAATGAGCAAAGAGGAGATCGAAACGGAGCTAAAAAATTATCTTGGAGCCCGAAAGATACTATGGCTGCCCTGCGGGATCTACAACGATGAAACAAACGAGCACGTTGACAATATATGCGCATTCGTTTCTCCGGCAAATGTCGTGCTTGCATGGACAGACGACAAAAACGACCCACAGTACGAAATGTCAGTGCGCTGTCTTGAATACCTTGAAGGCATTACCGATGCAAAAGGCAGGAAGATAACCGTACACAAGCTGCCCCTGCCCAAGCCGGTCACGATCACCGCCGAGGAATGCAGCGGACTTGACGATATGAACGGCGAGCCTACCCGTACTCCCGGAGAAAGGCTTGCGGCTTCGTATGTGAATTTTTACATCTCAAACAGTCATGTCATCGTGCCTCAGTTCGGTGACGAAAATGACAGTAAGGCGATAAGCATTCTTCAGCCGCTTTTCCCGACAAGAAGCGTCATAGGCGTTTATGCCCGTGACATACTGATAGGCGGCGGCAACATACACTGCATAACACAACAGATACCTTATGCAGACAAATTCAGAACAGGAGGATAAACAAAAATGAGGAAGGTCAGGGTGGCAGCCGTTCAGATGGCTATGGGCTGCAAGATAGAGGATAATATTTTCAATGCGGAATACCTTGTAAGAAAAGCCGCCGGAGAGGGTGCAAACGTCATACTTCTTCCGGAGCTGTTTGAAACAAAGTATTTCTGTCAGCAGCGTGACTACGATTACTACAAGCTTGCAAAAACACTTGATGAGAACCTTGCAGTCAGGCGTTTCAGGACGGTTTGCAGGGAGCTTGGCGTTGTTGTTCCTGTCAGCTTTTTTGAGCGTGATATCAACAACACCTACAACAGTATCGCTATGATAGACGCTGACGGTACAGTTCTTGGGGTTTACCGCAAGACGCATATACCGGACGATCAGTTCTATCAGGAGAAGTTTTATTTCACTCCCGGAAACACCGGATTCAAGGTATGGAAAACACGCTTCGGCAATATCGGCACAGGCATCTGCTGGGATCAGTGGTTCCCCGAAAGCGCAAGATGCATGGCTCTCATGGGTGCAGACATGATATTGTACCCCACTGCTATAGGCTCAGAGCCGATACTTGACGTTGACAGTATGCCTCACTGGAGAAGGTGTATGCAGGGTCATGCAGCTTCAAATGTCGTTCCGGTGATAGCGGCAAACCGCATCGGCACAGAGAATGTATTCCCGTCACCGGATAATAACAATCAGGAATCGAGCCTTTGCTTTTACGGTTCGTCATTCATTACCGATCCTACAGGAGATATCATTGCCGAGGCCGACAGAAAAACTCAGTGCGTGATCTCCGCCGAGCTTGATCTTGACGCAGCCTACGAGCTGAGAATGAGCTGGGGGCTTTTCCGTGACCGCAGACCGGAAATGTACTCACCTATAACAAGCACCCGATAAAACGCTGTCAGAATAAAACGTTAAGGGGCACGGATGTCAGTTGACACCGTGCCCCTTATAAGCGCCTGTTTTAAGGCAACACCGCACAAAGACCGCCTAACGGCTTAGCACCACATCTGCTGCGCCCGAAGGAAGTGCCCTTGGGGTACACTTTTTCCGTCATCTTG
>CADCKR010000030.1 GCA_902802105.1 uncultured Ruminococcus sp. | reverse complement strand
GTATCGTCCGGTGTGTAATCCGGTGTATCGTCCGGTGTGTAATCCGGTGTATCGTCCGGCGTGTAATCCGGTGTATCGTCCGGTGTGTAATCCGGTGTATCGTCCGGCGTATCAATCGGTGTATTATCCGAAGGCTGATCGGCAGATACTTCCGCAGCGGGTCCCGGCTGTGAGGTCACTTCTGATGAAGACTCCTGGCCTGAGCTCTGCGGTGGTGTGCTTGTCTGCGCGGAGCTTTGCTTGCTTGACTGCTCAGATACAGAAGGCTTTGCATCGGCTGGTTCGCTTGTCTTTTTCTTTGAACTGAAATAAGACTTTCCGCCGTCTGCCGAACTGAGCGAAACATCAAGCGTTCCCACGTCATTGGCGGGAATATCCTTATCTATTATCTTCTTGGCAGTTTTAAGCTTGTAATCGACATTTTCAGGCGTTCCGAGAATGATATGCAGCCCTGTCTTTGTTTCGACGATGATCTTTGAAAGATTGCCTACATCAATGACACGCAGCTGACCTAATTTATATTCCTCTGCGGCGCTCAGTATTTCGCTTATGTATTCCTCTACCTTGGGATCCTTGTATTTGACCGATGAAGAAAGCTTCGGCGTCATAAGCTTGGCTCCCATGATTATCGGAACATCGCTTTGCTTTTTGTCGGAAATATCAATTATCTTGCCGCTCTCGCTGAGAAGCACGTACTTGCCGTCGCTTTCTATAACAGAGGCAGGCACCGCCTCACGCACCTCAATAACTATCTTATTGAAAAGCTTTTTCCTGATATCCACAGATTCGATATAGGGATATTTCTTCCATATTTCGGATTCGCCCGTTGAGGTATTGCACAGTATGAGGTTATCGCCTATTTCGATATTGCACGAACCGATGATATCCTCAGCCGGATACCTTGTTTCACCCTCGACCTCGATCGCGTCTATCTTGAAGAAAACCGTGATAGACAGCACAAAGCATACCGACACCAATATCAGCACCGTCAAAGTATAGAAAAGCAGACGTTTAAGCATTCGCTTAAACGGGCTGATAGGCTCCTTTGCCTTCGGAAGAGGCTTCGTATAGTGAAGATGGCTTTCAGGCCTTTCCTTTTCAAAGACGTTTTCAACGTCGAGCATTTCGCTGTTATTAAATGCATCGCCATAGTTCCGGTCACCTTCGGCAATGCTGCTGTGCCTGTTCCGACGCTTTTTGCTTTTGCTTTCCTTATATATTTTCTCTGCGCCGGGGCTTATGCCCTTGCTGTTCTTTGCGGGCTCTCTTTCGCTTTTTCCTGACTTGGTTTTACCGCCTGCGGTACTGTTCTTTCCCTTTGCGCTTTTGTTCAAGGAAGTGCTTTCCGTATTCCTTTTGCCGCTGTTTTTTATATCCTTACTGTCATTCTTATCCTTTGTTCCTGACCGCGCCGCTTTTCCGGCACCGCTGTTCCTGCGGGTATTTTCAGTCCTTTTTTTACTCATATCCTGTCAAATCATCCTCCTCTCCATTCATGCTTGATACTGTTCGCATACAAAAGCGTGTGCAGGAACGGTATCTCTGCCGCTTAAAATAATAACAGTATTATATATCAGTCATTTTTGCGTGATGATGTGGAAAGCACCTCGATAATTACCGAATAGATACGCTTGGAAGCATCGGCTATTGCCATCTTGCGGGCGTTTTCGGAATACTCCGCAAGACGCTTCGGGTCGGAAGCGAGCTTGTCGATCTCTTCTGTAAGCTTTTCGGGAGTGAGATCCTTTTCCTCTATCATAACAGCGGCATTATGACTGACAAGCGACATCGCATTGTGGAACTGATGGTTTTCTGCAACATTGGGTGAGGGGATGAGGATAGAGGGCTTGCCCTTGACCTGTATTTCGCTGAGAGTTATCGCACCTGCACGGGCTATTACAAGATCGGCAGCTGCAAGACAAACAGGCATATCATTGATATATTCACGTATATCAAGATTCTTTGCGCTTTCAAGGTCCGCACCCATTTCTTTCAGCAGATCGGGGAACCATTTGCCGTATTGTCCGTAAGCATGGATGTGCTGATATTTGCCGTCCTTTGCGCTGCGGACGATCACATCGGCAAGTGAACGGTTTATCCTTTCGGCTCCGAGGCTGCCGCCGAATGAAAGTATCACGGGGCGTTCGTCAAGACCGAGCTGCTTTCTTGCAGCGTCCTTATCTGCCTTTAATATCTCGCCTCTGACGGGATTGCCGGTATCTACGAAATGGCCGCCGTCCTTGAAGTGCTTTCTTGCATCGGGCATAGCAAGCATTACTCTTGATGCCTTTTTCGAGAGCATCTTGTTTGTCACTCCGGGATAGGCGTTCTGTTCATGTATGAGAGTAGGTATGCCCATTTTCTGAGCTGCCCTCAGAACAGGTCCGCTGACATAGCCGCCTGTGCCTATGCAGATATCGGGTCTGAACTCTTCTATTATTTTTTTGGCCGCCCTGCCCGCAGATATTGCTTTCTTTACTGTAACGATATTCTCTCCGAAAGCTTTAAGCGAGACCTTTCTGCGAAAGCCCTGTACGCTTATGCTGCGGAACTCAAAGCCTGCCTGCGGCACGAGCCTTTCCTCCATGCCGCCTTTATTGCCCACATACAGTATTTCTGCATCGGGCTGACGTTCTCTTACATAGCCGGCAATAGCAAGCGCAGGATTGATATGCCCTGCTGTACCGCCGCCTGCAAATAATAACTTCATAAAACACACCTCATAAAATCCGGGCTAATTATTGTTGATGACCGACGAGCGTGATATCGAAAGGACAATTCCCATCTGAGCAAGCAGAGTTACCAGAGAAGAACCGCCGTAGCTGAAAAACGGAAGACTGATACCCGTGTTGGGCAGCCAGTCGGTTATTACCATAATATTCAGTATTACCTGAAGACCTATCTGAGCGGAAAGTCCGATGCCGAGCAATGAGCCGAACTTATCCTTTGCGCGCATTGAAATGGTTATTCCCCTGAGCACAAGCAGCGCAAACACGCAAAGTATGACTGTTGCGCCGATGAAGCCGAGTTCCTCGCAAACAACAGAGAAAACAAAGTCGTTCTGCACCTCGGGGATATAGAGGAACTTCTGTCTTGACTGACCGAAGCCAAGTCCCCAGAATCCGCCTGAGCCGATAGCATAAAGAGAATTTCTTGTCTGATAGGTATCCTGCCACATTTCCTCTGTGGTGTATTCAAGAGCCTGCCCCCATCCGGCAAGTCTTGTCATTGCATAGCTTAGCTTTCCGGTTACGGCAAGTCCGAGTATGACCACCGCTATCAATGCGCCCGCTATGATAAAATACCGCATTTTGACGCCGCTTATAAACATCATCAGCGCAACGAGCAAAAGCATGATAACTATGCCTGAATAGTGCGGCTCAAGTATGAGCAGTCCGGAGAAAACGACTAAAACTATTATCGCCGGAAGGACGCCGTATAAGAAGGTGTCCATCTTTTTGAAGTGAGTAGAGCCCCAGTGAGCCAAAAACAGAACAGCCGCAAATTTGGCTATTTCCGATGCCTGTATCGTAACAGGGCCTAAGGATATCCACCTGCGCACACCCCTTGAAGGCATTACAAGCACTACAAGAAGAGCAATGATCGCAATGGCAAAAACGAAATACGTCAGCTTATGAAAATGATGATAGTCAAAGTATGAAAGACCGATCATTACAAACACGCCGAATGCAGCATAGCCGCTCTGCTTGAGAAGATAGCTGTAGCTGTTGCCGGTATAGGCATAAGCGGAAGGGTAGCTTGCAGAAAACATCATTATCAGTCCGAGTATGACCAGAAGCAGTACAAGAAACAGAAACGGCATATCCATACCCTGTCTTACGGAGAAGAGCTTCAGTCTCTTTTTTACTTTCTGAGGGAGAGTAAGCTTTATGTCAGGGCGTCTGTCGGGCGGTCTGTATGGTGAAGGCGAAGGATTCGGCAGCTTTCTTGCCGGCGAGGAATCCGATCTCAACTGTTGACACTTCCTTTCTGAAAGAACTGAGCCTTGCAGTGTAAAACAATGTTACGATGCAAAGGCGGGCATACGGTAGTTTCCGTAAACCACAACAATAAATGAAAGTGCGCCGCAAATTATCGCAAAAATACTGAATATTATAACGATCTTGTTTTCGGACCAGCCGCTCATCTCAAAGTGATGATGTATCGGGCTCATCTTGAAAAGGCGCTTGCCGTGGGTAGCTTTGAAATAGAGCACCTGAAGAATGACGGAAAACATTTCAAGAATATAGACAAGTCCGGCAAGCACAAGCATTATGGGCATATCAAGAGCAAACGCAAGAGCGCAAACATAGCCGCCGAGATAGAGGGAGCCTGTGTCGCCCATGAATACCTTGGCCGGATGGAAGTTCCACACAAGGAATCCGAGACAGCCGCCTGCGACAGCAGCAGCCATGATGGAAACGCCCATTCTGCTGACATAGCTTGCAATAAGCATGAGGAATATCGAAATAAAGAAGGTGACAGAAGCATCGAGTCCGTCTATTCCGTCGGTGAGGTTTACTGCATTTACTACGCCGACGATCAGTATTGCTGCAAGCGGATAGTAAAGTATACCAATATCAAGCATTCCATAGAAGGGGATAAATGTTTCGGTCTTGCCGCCGAAAAGTGCGATAGTGATGAGATATGCTATTGCTACCACAAACTGGAGCACCAGCTTCTGCCATGCAGTAAGACCAAGGTTCCTCTTTTTGACAGCCTTGATGTAATCGTCGATGAATCCTACCGCACCAAAGGCTGCTGCCATGAACATACCTGCAAATATCTTGGCTGTAAGCAGCGGAGTTTCCTCTACGCCGAAAGCATGATACAAAAGCACACAGCTTATGCCTGCCGCAAGGCTTGCTATAATGAACATAAAGCCGCCCATTATCGGGGTGCCCTGCTTTGAGTTGTGCCATGCCGGCCCTTCATCACGGATAGTCTGTCCGAAATGGATCTTTTTCAGAAATGGTATAAGCCATATTCCAAGCAGTGAAGCCACAGCAAATGCAGCTCCGGCAGCGATCACAGTCCAAAATCCCGTCATAATAAAAGTCCACCTTTCATGTCCCCGCCGCACCAGCGGCAATTTATCTGTAAGCCGGATAATGCGTCAAAAGCACATTCTCCGGCACACGGCCTTTTTGCCAGCAATATCATGCCGAAGCTCCTTTTTCCGCGGCAAATATTACTCTTACCTTTTTCTTTTAACTTCCGAAGCAGCTCACAACAGATGCTATCGGTATTCCTGCGGCGATCAGTACGGCAGTACACAAAAGCACGTCCCTTACCGAGAGGTCATCCCTTTTGACGCGCACACGGCTGAGTATGCCGCCGCTTACGATATCAAACGCAAGTCCGTCATCCTGTCTGCTGACGCTGCGGCAGGCAAGTTCGGCTCCGTAATGCTCCTCTGAGAAGGTAAATGCATTTGAAAGCTTTCCCTCCAGATGGCGGGCGTTTTCGTAATCTGTAACGGCTATGCGGAAGCGCGATATTTCATCCGCTTCACAGAAGCTGTCGTCAAATACGATGATATCCGCAGAAACATCCCTGTTGGCTTCACCGATGCTCCTGCCGTTCAGCAGCACAAAGGCAGTATCTGCATCAGAGCTGTCTGTTCCGGCACTGCAGCCGCAGCTTACAAGAGCCTTGCATATTATCTGCGAATATTTATCAGCATTCCTGCATCTCAGCTCAATAGCCTTGGTAAACTCTTTCATACTGTATCATCTCCCCGGTCAATGCGTCTACATTATGCTGTTGTCCTGGTTGAACGTAACCTTTATGACTGTAAACGGTACGACCTTTGTTCCCGGAGCAATATCCTGTGACTTGGCATAGCTGCTTCCCTCTGACGAAAGCGAACCGCTTATACTGATATTCAGATCGACCTCGGCCGCTATGCGGTTTACCTCGGTAAGCGTCTTGTTGGAGAAGTCCGGCACAGTTACGGTCTCTTTCTCAATAGTATCCTCGCCTTCCTTCGGCGGGTCTGTATAGAGTATAACGGTGCCGTCCTTTGGTATAGTTGTATATGGTGCGGGATTCTGTGCAAGAACGGTATCTCCGCTGCCTACGATCTTATATTTCAGGTGGCTTGAGGTAATAAGCGTTTCGGCATCCTTGACATTGGCACCTATGAATGCGCCTGTCACGGTGTCGAGGTTGTTGAGCTCTTCCTTGGAATATACCTTTTCGATGCCTAAATACGGCAGCACATCGCCGAGGATATTTCTGAAGCACGGACCGGCAACGGCTGAACCGTAGTAGTTTATTTCAGGGTCAGGCGTATCAAAGTAGCATATAAGAGCGATCTCAGGATCATCCGCAGGAGCAAAACCGCAGAAGGAGCCTACATAATCGTTTGTCGGGTTTCCGTCCTCATCAACTATCTTCTGAGATGTACCGGTCTTGGCAGCGATACGGTAGCCCGCGATATATCCGTTGGTGCCGCCGCCGTGCAGGACGTTGTTCTGGAGCATTTTGCATACCTGCTTTGCTACATCCTCGGATATCGCCTGATGCCTTTCCTTGACTTCGGTGGTCTTTACTACATTGCCCTTGCTGTCGGAAATATTCTGCACAACATAGGGAGTAAGCAGCTTGCCCTTGTTGGCAATAGCGGCACAGGCCGAAAGCATCTGTATCGGGGTTATCTTGAAGTTCTGACCGAAGGATGCAACAGCAAGGTCAGTCAGATCCATTCCGCATACTCCGTCATGCTGGAAGAAATAGTCGTCGCTTTCACCGGGCAGGTCAATGCCTGTCTTTTCCGAAAGACCGAAGGCTACATAATATTCATAAAAGGTCTCTCTGCCCAGCATAAATCCCATCTGCATAAACGCAGGGTTGCACGAATTGCACAGAGCCTGTTCAAGCGTCTGCTCACCGTGACCAAGGCTGAGCCAGCAGGAAATGCCTCTCGAACCCTCAAACGGATAGTAAATGCCTTCACATTCAAATCTTGTGTCCTTCTTTATAAGTCCCTCAGACAGCACAGCCGAAGCCGTTACCATCTTGAATACGGAGCCGGGGACATAAGTATCGCTGACGCCCTTGTTTCTCCACTGTCTTGTCTGAGCCTTGCCGTATGCTTCGTCCTGCTTGTCTTCTGGCAGCTTGTCAAGCTCTTCCTTGATCTTGGTGTTGGCGATCTTGAACGGTTCGTTGGGGTTGAACGAATCCTCACAGGCAAAGCCGAGTATCGCTCCTGTCTTGACGTTCATCATTATAGCGCATCCGCGGTTTGCGACGCGGAATTCATCTATCGTTTCACGCACATACTTTTCCATGACGCTCTGAATGTATTCATCAATGGTAAGCGTCAGGTTGTAGCCGTCAACCGCATCTATCTTCTGCTCGTTGTCGAACGGCATTTCTCCGCCTACGGCATTTCGTGCGCTTATAAGCCTTCCGGATTTGCCTGTCAGGTATTCGTCATACTGATACTCAACGCCTGCAAGCCCCTGACTGTCGGCGCCGACAAAGCCGAGCACATCGGCAAGAAAGTTATCATTGGTATAGTAGCGTTTATAGTTCTCTATGGTATCAACAATGCCTGAAACGCCGTCATCGCGCAGCTTCTGGCAAAAATCGAGCACTCTGTCCTTAACATCGGTATCGACCTTTGTTTTTACCACGGAATAGAAATTGTTTTCATGTGTCTGTTCGAGAAGCTTGTTGTAATCGACCTTGAGAATTTCCGAGAGCCCCTTGGCTATTATCTCACGGTCCTCATCGTTCTTTATGCTTGCAGGTTCAAGCACTATATCCCACACGGTAACGCTCTGTGCGAGCACGTTTCCGTTGCGGTCAAATATGCTTCCTCTTTTGGCGGGAAGCAGAGTATCCGACAGCTGCTGTTCAACGGCACGGTGCTGAAGCTCCTCGGCCTGGAAGGTCTGCAGGTACAGCAGACGGCTTGACACAAGACCAAACCCGAGAACTATTATGAGGAACATCACGATCACAGACCTGTTCCACAGCTTTGCGGAAGCACCTCTTCTTGACATAAATCCACCCCTTTGAGTGATACTGCAAAAAATATTATGGTAGACAAAACGGGGTGTCTGTGCCAAAAGATCGGAGCAAATGCTCTGTCTCCTTTTTTACATCCACCCTTGCAGCAGCGGGACTGTTTCACAGTGTGGAGCAGCCCTTCCATATATGTTTATTTACAAATCGTCACCCTTATGATAACGGCAGACCATATCTCAGATATGGAAAGCCTTTGCAAAACGGCTGAAGAATGATTCTTTGCCGTCGCCTCTTATCACTTCGCCCTTGTCGCCGTCAGTCAGCGAGATAAACTCCTTCTGAGCGGCATTGGCCTTTGTCATGCCGAGCTTTGTTTCAGCATACTGCTGCACAAACTCATCCGTCAGCTTACGGTCTATCCTGAGCTGATACTGTGCCTCAAGGTTTTCCTGATTTGCAAGCAAAACATTTGCCTCGTGAATCTGCTCGTTGAGCTCGTTGATGATAACATTGTTTCTCAGTACAACTATGCCCACCGCTGCGCTGATAGAAAGTATCAGCCCGATCGCGAGGATCCTCGGATAATTCCTTTCCTTTTTCTTCGGCTTTTCATAGTGATCCGTATCAATTTTTATTATCTTTCCCTTATCGGGTGCTGTGCTGTTATTGGCATTCCTGATATCTTCGGGATCCGGATCAAACAATGAAAGATCATAAGCAAGTCCGCTTTGTTTACCGACCGACATTTCTGTATTACTCCCTTCTGAAAATACATATAATAATTATGTAATATACTTATTTTATTTTCTCACAGCAGCGAAGCTTTGCGCTTCTGCTGCGCGGATTCTCTGCAAGCTCCTCTTCGGAAGCTTCGCAGGGCTTTTTAAACACAAGTTTTGCCTGAGGCGTTTTGCCGCAGACGCAAACAGGAAAATCCTTAGGGCAGGTGCAGCCTGTACACCACGATGCCATTCTCTGCTTTACAAGCCTGTCCTCCAGTGAATGGAAGGTTATGACCGAGATCCTGCCGCCGCTGCGAAGGCAGCCGAACGCTCTGTCCAGCCCCAAAGAAAGCCTGTCAAGCTCGCCGTTGACCGCTATCCTGAGCGCCTGAAAGGTCTTTCGTGCAGGATGCTTGTCATGGCGTTTAGCGGGAGGATAAGCAGATTTTACTATCTCTGCCAGCTGAAGTGTCGTTGTGACAGGTGCTGTCTGTCTTGCCCGCTCAATAGCTCTTGCGATGTTTTTAGCAAACTTTTCCTCGCCGTATGCGAATAGTATATGCACCAGCTCCTGATACGAAAGTGTATTGACCAGATCGGCCGCAGAAGTGCCGCTCTGGCTCATTCGCATATCAAGCGGTGCATCGTAATGATAAGAAAACCCCCTGCCTGCACTGTCAAGCTGGTGGGATGATACTCCGATATCAAGAAGAACTCCGTCAAGCATATCCGCTCCGGCCTCTGAGAGTATGGATGGTACCTCCGAAAAATTAGACTGCACGATACGGACGTTTTTGTTTCCTGCAAAGCGTTCTCTCAATACAGCTATCGCATCGGGGTCCTGATCTACGCAGATAAGCATACCTGAACCGAGCCTTCTGAGTATCTCAGCGGAATGACCTCCGCCGCCTGCCGTACCGTCCATATAGATACCGTCCGGGCGTATATTGAGGGAGTTTATAGTTTCTTCAAGCAAAACCGGTTTGTGTGAAAACTCCATGTTACACCGTCCTAAATATCGTACATACTCATTATTTCAAGTACTTGACTTTCCGAGATATCACTATTATACTTATTCCAGCGGCAGAGATCCCAGATCTCAACTCTTGTGCCGGTACCGATTATCATTACATCCTTATCAAGATGCGCATGATCTCTCAGAAGCTGAGGGATGAGCACTCTGCCTTGTTTATCGGGCACGAGCTCGGCAGCACCGGAAAAGAAAAAGCGTCTGAGGTCTTTGGCCTGACCGGAAGGCAGCGAACAGATCTTCCTTCCAAGCTCCTCCCAGCCCTGAGCCGAGAGTACGGTAATACATTCATCTGTTCCCTTAGTGGCATAAAAGATCTCACCAAGCTCCTCACGGAACTTGGCCGGCATTATGACGCGGCCCTTCGCGTCTATATTATGCTGATAAGATCCCATCAACATTTCAGCTACCGTTCTGGGAAGCGGATGCATTCTTTTCCATCATGCACCACTTCCAACCACCTTTCACCACTTTATGTAAATTATTATATGATATTATTTTTAAAATTTCAAGTTATCTGCAAGAAATAATCAAGGTTTTTGCGTTAAATAGAGAGAATTTTGCTCACGTTAGCTGCTTTGCGCAATAAACAAAACAAATGTTTGATAAAGTCCGCATAAACCCTGATATAAATATACTGAATGTATATATTTTGCCAATGATATACAATATGTATAACATTGTATTATACTGTCGGTCTTGTAAAAACTCCTGCTGAAGGGTATTTTTCAGTCCTGTCTGCAAATGCTAATCAAAAGGAGTGAATAAAAATGCAATATCTGTATTCATTTTTGGTCGGAGGCGCGCTTTGTGTCATTGCGCAGCTATTGATAGACAAAACCAAGCTTACGCCTGCGAGGATACTGACCGCCTATGTATGCGCAGGTGTGCTGCTGACTGCTGTGGGGCTTTATGAACCGCTCGTAAGCTTTGCGGGTTCGGGTGCGGCAGTACCGCTTACCGGCTTCGGCTATGCGCTTGCAAAAGGTGTTGAGAGCTCCGTAAGCGAGAGCGGCTGGCTGGGTGCGTTCAGCGGCGGACTGAGTGCGTGCTCGGCAGGAATAGAAGCGGCTGTTTTCTTCGGCCTTGTATTTGCACTGATACGTGCGGCTTTCGGAAAATTCAGCAAGCGGCGGGTATGATACTATCCGCACAGCGGCAGATCGTCCGGTGCGGCAGGCTGCGGCCTGCTTTGTGTGCTTTTATCGGACAAAATTATAAAAAATTCATACTAATTCCTGATAAAAAGCAGACCGCAAAAATCGTCTGCTTTTTGTTAGGCATTAGTATCAGAGCCTGTTCAATATCCCGGCGTGTGCAGAGATGCTGAACAGGCTCTGTTGCGCGGCAAGCCCCTGATGCAGGTTTGCCGTATTTTTTGTTATTCCTGAATGGCTTTTTTGAAGCAGTCCATTACATACATTGCTTCATCGTCCGTCATCTTTGAATAAAGCGGAAGAGTGATCTCGTTCTTATACATATTATAAGCATTAGGGAAGTCGGCAATATTATATCCCATGCTCTTATACGCAGTCATCATCGGCAGCGGCTTGTAGTGCACGTTGGTCGCAACGCCCATCGAAGCCATGCGCTCGATCACCTCGTTGCGGTAGTCTTCTTCCTGCCACATAAGCTTTACAAGATACAAATGTCCGCTGGATGCAAGCTTTTCCTTGTCTGAATAATGCTGCAGTACAGAAACGCTCTGATCTGCAAGCTCTCTGTTGTAAAACTCAATGAGCCTTCTTCTGCGTTTCAGCATAGACGGAAACCTTGAAAGCTGCGCAAGACCGATGGATGCCATTATATCAGTCATGTTGCACTTGAAGAACGGCCCTATTATGTCATATTCCCATGCGCCGAGCTGTGTCTTTGCATAGGCGTCCTTTGTCTGGCCGTGGAGTGTGAGTATCATAAATTTCTTATACAGCTCTTCGCTGTCAATGTCCGGATGCTTGCGCCATGTTACAGCGCCGCCTTCGCCCGTTGTCAGGTTCTTTACGGCATGGAAGGAAAAGGCGGTAAAGTCGGCAAGAGCGCCGCTCCTTACGAAGCCTCTTCTTGCGCCGAGAGAGTGTGCGGCATCCGCCAGTACAACAACACGGTTGAACGCCTCCTGGAGCGGGCTGTTAGGAACAAACTGTGTGCGTTTTGCCGTTACGATATCAAATATCCTGTCATAATCGCAGGGCACTCCGCCCACGTCAACAGGTATGACAGCCTTTGTTCTGGTAGATATAAGGTAGGGCAGCTTGTCATAATCCATCTGTATCGAGTTGGGTGCACAGTCTATCATTACCGGCTTTGCGCCAACATGGCAAACTGCGCTTGCAGTAGCCGTATAGGTATAGGCGGGCACAATGACCTCATCGCCCTTTTTGACGCCTAAAAGCCTGAGAGTCATCTCCAGAGCAGAGGTGCAGGAATCAAGGCATACAGTTTTGTCGCTCATGCAGAAAGCGGTGAGCTGATTTTCAAATTTCTTTGTTTTTGGGCCGGTAGTTATCCAGCCGCTTTCAAGAGTGTCTGCTACTTCTCTTATCTCATCCTCCCCGATATCCGGGGGTGAAAATGGTATCTTCATCACGTTATATCCCTCCCTGAATAGCTGCGGGCATATCCGTCAGTTCCCGCAAATGTTTTTTACGAAAGTCCGTTCTGCAGCTTTGCCGCCATAAGCGTATTTTTCATAAGCATAGCAATAGTCATGGGTCCTACTCCGCCGGGCACGGGGGTGATATATGAAGCCTTCGGCTCAACTGATGCATAATCCACATCGCCGCAGAGCTTTCCGTTTTCGTCACGGTTTATGCCTACATCTATAACGACAGCACCTTCCTTGACCATATCGGCTGTAAGGAATTTCGGTCTGCCGACAGAAGCAATGATAATATCCGCATTGCGGCAGATCTCTGATGTGTTCCTGGTTTTAGTATGACAAACGGTAACGGTGCCGTTTTCGTGCATAAGAAGCATAGCCATAGGCTTGCCTACGATATTGCTTCTTCCTATGACAGCACAGCTCTTGCCGCTTACATCTATTCCTGCATAATGTATCAGCTCCATAACTCCGGCAGGAGTACACGGCAGGAAATGATAATCTCCTATCATTATCCTTCCGACATTTGAGGGATGGAAGGCATCAACATCCTTCATCGGAGAGATAGCATTGATGACAGCCTTTTCATCAAGATGCTTCGGCAGCGGAAGCTGACAAAGGATGCCGTTTATCTCCGGACGGCTGTTGAGCTTTTCTATAAGGGAAAGCAGCTCATCCTGAGTGGTCTCTGCGGGCAGCGCGTACTCTTCGGATACAAATCCCACATCCGCACAGGCCTTTTTCTTGTTGTTTACATATACACGTGAAGCAGGATCGTCACCAACGATAATGACAGCCAGACCGGGAGTTATTCCCTTTGTCTTCAGCACCTCACATTCACTTTTGACATCAGCTCTTACCTTTGCGGAAACTTCCTTTCCGCTGATTATAGTTGCCATACAAAACTCTCCTTTATATTTAACTTTTCAGTATTGCCGCAGCAGGCGTCAGCTGTCGGCTTCACTGTTGTTTTCCGTTTCGTCCTTTTGTTCCGCAGGCGGATCCTTCTCCGCTGTTGGAGCATCGGCTTCATCAGAGGACGGCTCTGCGCCGGAGATGCCGGACGCAGCTTCGGCAGCGAATGCATCCGCTGCTTTGAAGGTCCTTTTGCGAAACACGATGAGCAGCACTATTCCTGTCAGGGCTGTCACGGCGGCTATTACCTGCGAGACTCTCAGCCCGAACAGCGGCGTATAGAGACTGTCTGTTCTCAGCCCCTCAACTATCATTCTTTCAAGGCCGTACCAGACAAGATACAGCAGGAATATCTGACCGTCATATTTGTGGAACCGCCGGCTGACCAGCCATAGCAGAACAAATCCGAGCAGGCACCATAGGGATTCATACAGGAAGCACGGATGTACACCTGCTCCGCCGGTGTTTTCGCTGACCATACGCCATGGAAGATCGGTCGGTGTGCCGAAAGCCTCCTGATTAAAAAAGTTGCCCCAGCGTCCTATACCCTGCCCGATAAGGAAGCCCATCATAGTTACATCAAGTACCGCAGGAATGGGGAGCTTCTTTATCTTAGCGACGATACAGCCGCCTGTCAGTGCGCCGATAACTCCGCCGTAGATAGCGAGACCGCCGTTGTGTATCGCAAAAAGCTCGTCAAGGTGCTGGGAATAATACTCCCATCTGAAGATTACATAAAACAGTCTGGCGCCGATAATGCCGCAGATGAGACCTGTTATAACACAGTCGATGAATCCGTCTGCTTTTATGCCGAAGCGCCTGAGGTTCCTGAGCGCAAATATCAGCGCAAGCACAAAACCTATACCTATAACGATACCGTACCAATAGATCTTGAAGCCTCCTATGGAGAACGCCGCAGGGTCTATTGTCATTGATATGCCGATACCGGGAAACTGCACGTTATACATTGTATATCAGAGCCTCCGTTCCCGAAAATGCATCAGGTCACATCCGTGATAGCCTTTATCACGGAAAGACAGCAGTTGTCCGGGTCGAGCTGTTCGGTCAGCCGCTGATTTACGTCCTCAAGCGTGACGGAAGAAACAAGGTCAAAGCTTTCATATATATTCCTGCCCGTAAACACACTGTTTATCAGGTCGGCAGCAATAGAAGAGGTGCGGTCAAAGCCCCTGACTATCCTGCCGTAGATGCTGCGCCTTGCATTCTCGAAGTCATCCTGTGAGATGCCTGTTTCGTGCAGTCTTGATACAGCCTGTTTTATGGCTTCGCTTACCTCGTGCGGATATTTAGTTTCTCCCTGGAAGGTAAAGAAACGGTAGCCGATGCCTTCGCCGTATTCTGTATAGAATGAGGAATTTATGAGCTTTTTGTCCAGAAGCTCACGGTACAGCGCAGAGCCTTCTCCTGCAAAAGCCTCCTGTATTATGCAGGTGCAGAGCAGCTCCTTGTTTGTTGCAAAGCCCTTGCTGCCGTCCTCCTTGAAGCCAAGCGCAAAAAGCGGCACCGATACAGGAAGTATCTGCTCGATATAGCTTTCGCCGACCTCGTAAGGCTCCTCCGGAAAAACGCTTTCTGTCTTTACATCTCCGTTTATCTTCAATTTGCGGTCAGCTGCTGCCAGTACCGTTTCGGGGTCAACGTCACCGGCGACCGAAAGCACCATGTTGTTCAGATTGTAATAGCTGTTGTAGCATTCATACAGTATTTCGGGTGTGATCTCCGCTATGGATTCCACCGTTCCGGCAATATCGGTATTTATAGGATGGTTCTGATACATAGCTTTCATCAGGTTGATGTTTACACACCATTCGGGGTTATCATCATACATTTTTATCTCCTGGCCTATGATGCCCTGCTCCTTGGCTACTGTTTCGGGAGTAAAATATGGCGACTGTATCAGATCGAAAAGTATTTCAAGAGATTCCTCGAATTTTTCGGAGCAGCTGAAAAGATAGCAGGTCTTGTCGAAAGAGGTGTATGCATTGGCTGACGCTCCTGTTTTTGCATACTGCTTGAAAGCATCGCCCTCTTCGCTTTCAAAAAGCTTATGCTCAAGATAGTGTGCAGTACCGTCCGGCACCCTTATCCTTTTGCCGTTGTGGATGAACTCTCTGTTTATTGACCCGAAAAGTGTGCCTATCACTGCATAAGATGAGTGAAAACCCGCTTTCGGGCAGACCATGATCATCAGTCCGGACTTGTGTTTCATGGTGTAATACTTTTCTCCGAGAGCATCGTGCTTTATTATTTCAAATCCCATTATAATGTCTCCCCCTCATTAATTTCCCACAAGGGAAAACACTGTATCCAGCCTGATGTGTGAAGCAAGCTGTGTTATCTCTTCCCTGGTAACTGTTTCAACGATATCCGCAGCTTCCATAGGAGAAATACTGTGATCCCTGAGTATATTTCCCAGATAGAACATCTCCATACTGCTCAGACTGTCCGTGACAGAAACGAACGCATTCTTTACCGCAAGCTTCGCAGAGATCAGTTCATCCTCGGATATAACGCCCTTGATGAGCAGATCGACCTGCTCGTTTATGGCTTTTTCGGCTTTTTCTATATTTTCGGTCTCAACGCCGCTGTCTATTCGCATTATGCCCTTTTTGTTATCTACAGATGAGCTGCAATAGTAGCAAAGGCTCTGCTTCTCGCGGACGTGTTCAAACAGCTTTGAGGTCGGTATGCCGCCGAGTATCACGGACATAAGCGTGCTGGTTATGCGTTCGCGCTTTGTTTCGGGATATTTGCAGCGGTACCCCATGACAAGCTTTGACTGCGATATCTCATCCGTTTCAACAACACGCTTTACCTCGTGCACCTCAGGAACTGTTACGGGTGCGACCCTGAACCTTCTCGGTTTATCCGCAAAAAATTCCGCAAACCTCTTGTATGCCTTGTCGGGGTCGGCACTGCCTAACATAGTTATGCAGATTTTTGAATTATCAAGCAGTCTTTTCCATGCAGAAACGATGCTCTCGTGCGTCAGAGCCTCCACATCCTCTCTGCTGCCGCATCTGCCGATGGAATACAGCTCGTCACGGCACATTATCTCGTTGCAGCGCTTGATGGCATAAAGGCGCTTGTCGTTGTATTCTCCGTCTATTTCTTCTAAAAGCTGACGGCGCTCCTGCTCTACGTCCTCATCATCAAAATGACCGCCCACAAGCTTAGGGTCGAATACTATAGAGCACAAAAGATCTGCAAGCTCAGAGGATATTGCTCCGCCGCCGAGTGAATATCTGTCGTCAATACCCGATGAAGCGATAGAGATGAGCTGATAGTCGCCGAACTTGCCTATTGACGGGTACAAAGCCGCACCGTAAAGATCATTGAGCCTTCTGTATAAAGCGGTAATATCGGGATATTTGCGGCACGATCTTGTAAGCACCCATGAAAGCAGGGCGTTTGCCGCCGCAGTTGAGCGGCTGAGCGGGGTTATAAGGTTAACGCTCAGTCTGCCCGCCTTGAATCTGTCGTCACGGATATTCCAGAACTCAACGCCCTCACATATTTCTCTTCTCACGAATTCAGACATATAATTTTTCCTCTCCTTTTCCCGGAAGTTTTTCTTCAATAAAACTGTTCTTCGGATTTTTCGGATATAATACTATATTATAACACATTCTGTTACAATATAAAAGCCTTTTTCATCACAGAAATCAATTTTGTCAGCGGCAGCTTGCCGCCCGTAGAAGCAGGTGCATCAGTGGTGCTTTGCAAAAACTTTCTTTTACAGACGCCGGTTTACTTTCTGCGGCGGTACTGACTGCGGTATGTGTTGAACAGGCAGCGAATCGGGAGCGGCGGCTTGCCGCCGGCGCGAAGTAAAGATACTTTACCAGAAAACATCCAAAAAATACAAACTGTAAATTACAGAGGGAGGTAAAGGTGAGGAAAGAGAGGGATAATAATACAGTTTGTAGAAAAG
>CADCKR010000029.1 GCA_902802105.1 uncultured Ruminococcus sp. | reverse complement strand
ATCCCCGTAGGCACAGCATTTTCCATAACCGAGGCTGCACCAGGAGATGGTTCCGTGTTTGATTCAGTGACCAGCTCGGATGATACAAGCACAGTTTCGGCGGCAGCGGCAAGGACTATAACGGGCGTTATCGGATATGTTCCAAGAAATAATAGTAAGGGTGAAGAAGAGACTGTTACTTTTACAAATAAAAAGCAGAAGGAAGTAATATCGATCACCGTTACAAAGAAATGGGAGAATATCAAAGGCGTAACACTTCCGGAAAGCGTTAATTTCCAGCTTCAGCGCAAGACAGGAAACGGACAGTGGGAAGCTGTTGACAATTACCGCGGATTTTCTCTTACAAAGAATGACGCCGATGCTACAGGAACAGTTTCGTCTGACAGCACGGCAACATGGTCAAAGAAAATAGAAAATCTTGACAAGTACAGCACAGGCACTACACCTTATTATTACAGGATCCTTGAGTATTCGGCGGACGGTTCACTCATGAAAGAAAACAGCATGAATTTCTCTCCGAATTATGTTGCTGTATACAGCAATTTGACAGGTGTGGCTTCTACAGATAACGCGCCCGCACTCACGGTCACAAATACATACAGCGCGATAGTAATGCCCGAAACGGGCGCGGCTCCTCTGTTCAATTTTGCAATGATCGGTATTTCCGCTGTTGGAATTGCCTTTATTGCATTACTGATATACAAAAGAAAACTGCAGACGGCGGATGTAAATACCGGTAAAAGAGGAGGCCTGAATAAGTAAGGGTGTAAAAAAGTAACTAAATAGTCGCACGGATCGACTGCCATATTAAAACCGACCCGTGCGACAAAAAATTATATTGGAGGTCATAAACATGAAAAAAACTTTCAAGAAAGCAGGCGTGGTAGTGCTTTCAATGGCAATGCTCCTTTCAATGGGCGCAATGGCTATGCCGGCAAGTGCACAGGCACTTCCCAAAGATTCCAAAATTGTTTTGAGCGGTGCTCCGGGTAAGTACTGTGTCTATCAGGTAGCAAGTACAACAAAGGATGCTAACGGAACAGTGGTTTATACTATCAATGACGGATTTTCAAATGTCTTGAAGTTTGATAGTGATAAGTATGTAAAGACAGTTGATGGTAATAAATTGCTCAAGGATATGAATGGCGTTGGGGAAGAAGATAATTCTGAGATCGAGAAAGTAGCAGCTGATTTGATGAAAGCAGCTCCTATCACAGCCAACAAGGTTGTAGAAATTAAAAATGATGAAACTTCGGTTGATATTGATTTGGGCGGCGAAAACGGACTTGGCTCAGGCTACTATCTGATTCTCGGCACAACAAGCGGCAAAACTCAGCCTATCCTTATTGACGTTGTTCCGAGTGAAGGAGCAGTTGTCAGAAATGTAAAAGCGAAGTCTTCAGAGGTTCCGTTCATAAAAGCAATCACAAAAATAGACAATCCTCACTCTAAAGATGATCAGATAGGCAAAGACGCTGACGGCAATGAAGGCGGCACAGGTATCGCTGCAATAGACGGAACGGTTGAATATACTCTTACAACAGTATTCCCGAATTATGACAGCGATGTTAAGGATATTGATCCCTTTACCATTACTGATATTCCTGAGGACTCTATCGAAATTGATATGAGTACTATAAAGGTAAAAGTAAAAAAAGCAGAGATCTCTGCTGCCGGAAATTATACGCTTACAACCGAGAACATTAAGGAGTCTACGCTTAGCACTAATTATAAGGAAGATAACGGTGATGATTTTGTTACTACAGTAACAACTAACGGCAAAGGCTTCCAGATCGCTTTTGAAGATGCGTATGTTCTTGCTAATGGCGGTTCAGCTGTAGAGGTAACATTTGATGCAAAGGTCACTAAGGATGCTGATCTTGTTGGCGACGATAAAACTATTGATGACACAAATGACAACGGCGCAACACTTTCTTACAGCAATAACTACTACACAGGTAAGGGCAAGGTCACATATCCCACAAAGCAGCCCAACCCCAATGATCCTACCGGACCTGACGTTGATATTCCCGAGGATCAGCCTTCAAAGCCCCAGGAAGACGCCGATCATCCGAAGGTAATTCCTGATGATGCAAAGGTCTTCTGCACACTCGTTACAGTAAATAAAAAGGATACAGAGAATCATGCTCTTAAGGGCGCAACCTTCCAGCTTATTGACAGCAATGGCATTGTTATAGCTACACTTGGCGAGCAGAAGGCAACGACCGACACAGGCGCTGAGAACCCCAATTATATAGACAAGTTTGAATTCAAGGGTCTTGGTGCAGGCAAATATACTCTGCGTGAGTCAACTGCTCCTGTAGGTTATACAAAGGCAGCAGATGTTGTATTTACTATTACAGCTGCCAAGGATGCTGCTACCGGTATGTTCAAGGATACATGCTTCACATTTGCTGAAGGCGCCAAAGCTTTTGACGGCACACTTACCGTTATCGATCCTCCCACACAGACTCTCCCTGGCACAGGCGGCATCGGCACATATCTCTTCATGATCGGCGGCGCAGCTATCATCATGCTTTCAGGTGTTCTGTTCGTTATCTACATGAAGAAGAGAAAGGAAGAGGAAGAATAATCCTTACCTGCTTCTGACTGACAAATAATGATCTGCTCCCTTCGGGGAGCAGGTTTTCCAAAGAGCTTGAAGCAAAGCTCCAAGCTCTTCGGAAAGCCAACGAAAGGATCATTCGATTTGAAAATATCCCGAAAAAAGCATATAATAATCATGGTTGTCATAGGTCTGGTCTACTTTTTAGGCGTCGCCTCGATCATATACCCCATTGTGGGAAATATGTATTCGATGAGCAGCTCTAAGTCGGTCATAACCGACTATGAAAAAAAGGTTGAAAAAATGCCCGCTGAGGAAAAGGATGACAGACTTGAAAATGCCAAAAAATATAATCAGGATATCGCAGACGGCATATATGATGACGGGCTTGAAAAATCGCTCTGCGATGAAAACGGCCTGATGTGCTATGTTGATATCCCTGACCTTGATATTTATATACCCGTATATTACGGCACAAGCAACAGCGTTCTTGAAAAGGGCTGCGGCTGGCTTGAAAATACATCTCTTCCGGTAGGCGGCATAAGCACGCATTCGTGCATCTCCGCACATACCGGTCTGCCTACTGCCGATATGTTTACAAAGCTCGATCAGTCAAAGATCGGTGATATGTTTTATATTCACGTTCTTGATAAGATACTTGCTTATCAGGTTGACAGGATAGAAACTGTTATGCCTAATAATACAGAGCTTCTCAATGTTATTGAGGGCGCCGATCACTGTACGCTGCTGACCTGCACTCCATACGGCATTAATGACAAGCGTCTCCTCGTGAGAGGAGTTCGTGTGCCGGTGGTGGATATCCCGCATGATGTCAGCTCAGAAGCAAGTGAGGCTTCCTCTGCCGGTACGGCTGTGATAGCGCCCAAAAGGGATGCATCGGGTGTAAATGAAGGTCTGCAAAGGCAGATCAGCCAAAGCCTTACTGTGATAATTGTGATAGTTGCGGCTGCTGTAGTGCTTTTTGCCGGAGCCTGTGTATGGCTTGGCTTCGCACTGAAAAAAGCATCAAATGCAAGATACGCAGCTAATGACCGTCCGAGTAATATACGGACAAGGATAAGCTTTAGTCCGGAGGATGAGGATGGCAAAGAAGAGTGAATTAAAAAGACGACTTCCACTTGTGGGTATTTTTCTGCTGCTGATAATAGGTATATGCTTTTTTATGTACCCTATCGTAAGCAACTGGATATCAGAATATTCCGCACACGCCGTCATAAGGCACTATGACGATCGGGTGCAGAAAATGGGCGATAATGCGATCCAAAAAATCGCATCGCAGGCTGAGGAATACAATAAGGCTCTTGCAAATAATGATACAGAGAAAATATCCGTGTTCACCTATAATGAAATGCTCTCTGTAACAGATGCTATAGGATATATTGATATTCCTAAGATAGGCGTTTATACTCCTGTTTATCACGGCCTTGGCGATTCCGAGCTTCAGAAGGGCATAGGCCACATGGAGGGAACATCGCTGCCGATCGGCGGAGAGAGTACACACTGTGTTCTTGCAGGTCATACCGGTCTTCCCGGTTCAAAGCTTTTTACTGATATCGACACACTGAGAGAAGGGGATGCGTTTTACATCCACGTTCTTGACAGAGTGCTGAAATACCGTGTCGATCAGATAAAGGTCGTGCTGCCAAATGACAGCGATGATATCCAGATCATCAAGGGTGAGGATCATGTTACTATGGTGACTTGTACGCCATACGGCATCAACGATCATCGTCTTCTTGTACGCGGCACAAGAGTTGCCTACAAGCTTCCGGCGGCTGAGGAAAGTAAGGCTGATGCAGGTCAGACAAGTGAGTCGGGCAATTCGGATCAGCCCAGTGAGCCGAGTCAGGAGATCAGGATCAAGAACGAAAAGGAAGTATCGGATATTCCTGAGATAGGACAGTACTCCTACTCTCCGGAGGATGATACGAAACAGGTCATTCCCACAAGAACTTTAATTTGGTATATTGCAACAGGCATTATCGGCGTTGTTCTGGTGGGTATCACTATGATACTTGTTTTTCCGAGCAAAAAGAAAAAACGTAAGAAAAATGTGTCAAATCAGGTCCCGAAGGACGAAAATGATAAAACCGATAGCAAATCGGCAGATTTGGAGGATTGATCAATATGAAAAAGAGATCTTCAGGCGCAGTCATTGCTGTGATAGCAATGATCTGCATACTATGCATGAGTATGATCGTTTCAACAAGTCCTGTTAAGGCTGAGGGCGAGACTCAGAAGGGTTCGGTCAATATATACACAGCCGATTTTGCAGTCGGTACCGGTCTTGGCGCTTGTGAGGCCGGTGTTTATGAAAACGGCAAGTATATCCTCAATGATAATTTCAAGGATTGTCAGGTGGATCTTACCGATCTTGGAGAGGCTTCAAAGGCTATCGAAGCAGCAGAGACGCTTACCAACAGAGCAATGGAGCTGGATTCTTATACAGTAACTGCTGTAGATGAGGACGGATATGCGTTCTTCAGGAGCCTTGATGCAGAAAACAGGCTTTATGTTATCTTCCAGATAAGCAACTTTGACACAGTATCCGTCAGTCCTATCCTGGTAGTCCTTCCTTACTATACGGATAATGACGAAATGGTGCTCGATGTGAATATCAATGCTAAGGTAGAAGATATTCGCATAGTTGAGCCTAAGGGTTCGATAATCCTCAGCAAGATCAATCCTTTTGGTCTGCCGCTTGAGGGTGCAGAGTTCCGCCTTGAGGTAAAAAGATATGCCGCTGATGAAGCGGATGCTCCTGAGGGAGCTGAATTATATCCCGAAGACGATGTATTCTATTATTGGGAGACGATAGCTCCTGCTCTTACCTCCGACAGGAACGGCAAGATCGTTGTAAAGGATATTCCTCTGGGCATATATCGCTTTGTGGAGACTAAGGCTCCCGAAGGCTATATTCTTGCAGAGAAGGCAGTCGAGGTCGTGCTTGATGCAGAAGGCACAGTAAAGCTTGTTGGCGATGTATATGTTCCGGATGAAGGCGAGGTATACGAATTTGAATTTGAAAATTCGCCGATAGAAAGCTCAGAACCGGAATCATCGCCGGAGTCGTCGATCGAATCATCGGTTCCGGAATCATCGGAGCCTTCACAGCCGAATCCGAGCGAGCCCGAAACACATACAGGTGAGGATATCTCGAAGTTTATCATAGTAGGATGTGTAGTCGGCGGTTCACTTGTAGTAGTAATAATAATTCTGATCCTGACAAGGAAAAAGAAAAAGTAATTGAATAAAAAATTAATGCGGATACTGCTTTGGTATCCGCATTTTTGACAGGATGTGTTTATTTTGTACCGTGATATATGGGAGCGGCTTTCCGATGAAGACAGACCGATAATACTTTACGGCACCGGAAACGGAGCTGACAAGGTGCTTGATGAAATGGCAAAAAGAGGTATTGCCGTACAGGGGATAATGGCAAGCGATGATTTTGTCAGGGGACAGGTCTTTCGCGGCTTTACAGTAAAAAGGCTTGACGACCATGCAAAGGAGCTTAGTGACCCGATAATAATAATTGCTTTCGGCTCACAGAGAAGTGAGGTGATAGGGAATATTCTCTCTGTAGCAGGGAGGTACACTGTTCTTTGCGCTGATGTTCCGGTTTATGGGGATAATGTCTTTGACCGTGACTTTTATGAGGAAAACTATAATTCTTTGCAGCAGACACGCAGCATTTTAGCTGACGAGCAGTCAAGGAAGGTCTTTGACGGAGTTGTTGACTTCAAGCTGTATGGGGAGCTTTCGTCGCTTACGGAAATCTTTACCGGCAAGGACGAGGCTTTCAGCAATATTTTACAGCTGAGCAGTGCTGAGAGCTATCTTGATTCGGGTGCATATCGGGGAGATACTATTGACGAGTTCCTGAAATACACGGACGGGCATTATCGTCATATAACGGCACTGGAGCCTGACCGCAGGACTTATGAAAAGCTGCGTGAACATATAAAAGACCTTACGGATATTCAGGCTTT
Source organism: uncultured Ruminococcus sp. (assembly GCA_902802105.1). Classification (GTDB taxonomy): domain Bacteria; phylum Bacillota; class Clostridia; order Oscillospirales; family Acutalibacteraceae; genus UBA1213. The sequence continues at coordinate 11,647 of CADCKR010000029.1, read as the reverse complement.
CAATATGGGCTTATGGTCGGAGGATACAGACCTTATATTTAATTCGTCGCTTGGACGAGGCTCTTCGATAGACAAGTGTACTGCCCGCCATAATAGTACGGATAGGCGCAAAAGCTCAGAGCTGACCGCCGTGACCTGTATTGATACATTATACAAGCGCCGTCCGCTTTCATATCTGAAAATGGACGTTGAGGGCGCCGAAGAGCAGGCTGTTATCGGAGGAGCGCAGGTTATAGCGCGTGACAGGCCGAAGCTGAATATTGCGCTTTATCACCGAAGTGAGGATATTTTCAGGCTGCCGCTGCTGATACATTCGATTCGCCCTGATTACAGGCTCTATCTTCGTCAGCACCCGCATATTCCCGCATGGGATCTTAACCTCTACGGTGTGTGATTTTATACTAATTCCTGATAAAAAGCAGACCGCAAAAATTGTCTGCTTTTTGTTAGGTATTAGTATTAATGGTTATTTTGCCGGTATATATGGTGTTTCGCTGCTTTCAGGCAGCAAGACCGTGGTACTTTCAAGCGAAGTGCCACGGTCTTGTGTTTTGGTTGGGTTTGTGTTTCAGATCTTATGATTTCTTCTTGAAGCCGTCTTTCAGAGAAACAGCTCTGTTGAAGATAAGGTGCTCTTTTGTGCTGTCCTTATCTGCACAGAAGTAGCCAAGGCGCATGAACTGATAGCGTGATGAAGGCTCGGCCGATGCGATAAACGGCTCTGCCTTGCAGTTCTGCAATATAACAAGGCTTTCCGGATTTATATAGTCGAGGAAATTCTTGTCGCCGGTATCCGGTTCGGGGTCGGTGAAAAGATTGTCGTACAGCCTTACCTCGGCATCAACACAATTTGCGGCATCTACCCAGTGGATAGTGCCCCTTACCTTCCTGCCGTCCGGAGTGTCGCCGCCTCTTGTGGCAGGGTCATACTCGGCGTAGACCTCTGTAATATTGCCGCTTTCGTCCTTTTTGCATCCTGTACATCTGACGATATAAGCGGATTTAAGGCGTACCTCATTGCCGGGATAGAGCCTGTTATAGCCCTTTATCTTCTCCTCGATGAAGTCGTCAGCTTCGATATAGCATTCTCTTGTGAAGGTTATAGTCCTTGTGCCGTCTTCGGGACGGTTCGGGTTGTTTTCGATATCAAAGGTTTCTGTCTGACCTTCGGGATAATTCATGATAATAAGCTTTACAGGTCTGAGTACTGTCATTACTCTCTGAGCGTTGAGGTTGAGATCCTCTCTCAGGCAATGCTCAAGAAAGCTGTATTCAACAACGCTGTTTGTCTTTGCAACGCCGATGCGCTCACAGAAGCTGCGGATAGATGCGGGAGTATAGCCGCGTCTTCTCAGTCCGCAAAGAGTGGGCATACGCGGGTCGTCCCAGCCGTTGACGTAGTTTTCCTCAACAAGCCTGCGGAGCTTTCTCTTGCTCATTACTGTATTGTTTATGCCAAGACGTGCGAATTCTATCTGACGCGGTACAGCCGGAACAGAGGTATTGTTTATTACCCAGTCATAGAGCGGCCTGTGATCCTCGAATTCGAGAGTACAAAGTGAGTGCGTTATGCCCTCGATCGCATCCTCAAGCGGATGAGCAAAATCATACATCGGGTAAATGCACCACTTGTCGCCTGTTCTGTGGTGGTGTATGCGGTTTATGCGGTAAATTACCGGGTCACGCATATTGAAATTGCCGCTGTTAAGGTCGATCTTGGCGCGCAGAGTCATTCTGCCGTCTTCAAATTCGCCGTTTTTCATGCGTTCAAAAAGGTCGAGGCTTTCTTCTATAGGACGGTCACGATAAGGGCTTACGGCCGGATGTGAAAGATCGCCGCGGTTAGCCTTCATCTGTTCCGGCGTAAGCTCACAGACGTAAGCAAGCCCCTTTTTGATAAGCTCAACGGCGTAATCGTACATTTTGTCAAAGTATTCTGACGCATAATAGAAACGGTCGTCCCACTTGAAGCCAAGCCATGATATGTCCTCTTTTATTGCGTCAACATACTCAACGTCTTCCTTGGTGGGGTTGGTGTCGTCCATGCGCAGATTGCATATTCCTCCGAAACGCTCAGCCATGCCGAAGTCAACGCAGATAGCCTTGGCGTGACCGATGTGCATATATCCGTTTGGCTCTGGAGGAAAGCGTGTGTGAACGGTCCTTCCCTCATACTTGCCGCCTTCTGCGATATCCTCTTTTATAAAGTCATATATAAAGTTGCCTGCGGCAGGTTCGTTAGTGTTGTTTATTTCATCAGCCATTTTTAGTTTCTCCTTTGTTTTTATTGCGTTCAGCCTAACTTTTCAAGTCCCTTGTGCAGCCTTCTGAGGGATTCCTCTCTGCCGAGTATATCAAGTATCTCAACAGCGCCGCCGGGAGTTACGCTCATGCCTGATGCGGCTATTCTTACGGGCCACATTGCCGTGCCGTTCTTTACGCCAAGCTTTACGGCAAGTCCGATAAGGCAGTCGTGTATAGAATCGTGATCCCATTTGTCAAGAGCTTCGAGAGCTTCTATTCCGGCCTTGAGCAGTGAGGGTGAGTTTTCGAGAGTGGTCTTGCTCTTTTTGTTGACGAAAAGCGAGCTGTCATATTCGGGCTGCTCTGCAAAGAACGCTATTTTTTCCGGTATTTCTGTAAGCCTTACTGTTCTCTGCTGAAGTATTGAAGCAAGCTTTATGCTGTCGTACTGCATATCGCCGAGAGCTTTTTTGAAGTATGGTTCTGCGACAGCGGCAAACTGTTCGGTCGTCATTGCCTTGATGTATTCACTGTTGAACCAGTCAAGCTTGTCGTAGTCAAAAACAGCAGGGGACTTGCTTATGCCGTCAATGGAGAAGCTTTCGACAAGCTCAGGCAGAGTGAACATTTCCTTGTTATCCTTAGGAGCCCATCCGAGAAGTGCGATGTAGTTTATGATAGCTTCGGGAAGATATCCGCCCGCCACAAGATCCTCAAAGCTTGTTGCTCCGTGACGCTTGGAAAGCTTGGAAATAGTTCCGTCGTCATTCTTGCCCATTATAAGCGGAAGATGGATATATGTGGGTATCTCCCAGCCGAAAGCCTTGTAGAGAAGGTTGTATTTTGGCGTTGATGAAAGGTACTCACTGCCGCGCACAACATGAGTGATGTTCATTGTATGGTCGTCTATCACGTTTGCGAAATTGTATGTCGGGAAGCCGTCGGCTTTTATGAGTATCTGATCCTGAAGCTCACTGTTCTCAACGGTTATGGAGCCGTATACAGCGTCCTCAAAGGTAGTTGATCCTTCAAGCGGCATTTTCTGCCTTATAACATAAGGAACGCCGGCGTCAAGATTTTTCTGTACCTCCTCCTCGGATAGACTGCGGCAGTGCCTGTCATAGCCTGCGCCGGGTTCGTCCGAGTTTTCGCGGAGCATATCAAGTCTTTCCTTTGTGCAGAAGCAGTAATAAGCCTGTCCTTTTTCAATAAGCTTTTTGGCGTAGGGAAGGTACATATCCTTTCGCTCACTCTGCACATAGGGGCCATAGCCGCCGCCGATGTCGGGGCCTTCGTCATGTATCAGTCCGGCTCTTTTCAGGGTGTTATAGATTATATCCACAGCGCCCTCTACCTGACGTTCCTGGTCTGTATCTTCAATGCGCAGTACGAAGGTGCCGCCGAGCGACTTTGCCACGAGGTATTCATACAGAGCGGTGCGCAGATTGCCTACGTGCATAAAGCCCGTAGGACTTGGAGCAAATCTTGTTCTTACGGTTTTTGACATTTTGATCCATCCTTTTTCTCAGAGGGTGCTGTCTGCATGGTCTGACAGCTATCACTGACTTTTTAGCATTTTCTATCCTACTATTATATCAAATTCTGCGGGAAATTCAACAACTAAATCAAAAATCACAGCTGACATGGCAAAATTATTTGAACAGTATCCGTACAGAACGCCGCGCTTTGTTTTTTGTAAGAAATATGAACAATACCGCTATTATTACACGATTTTTTTGACAATTACTGTATTGTTCAACAAAAAAACAATTGATTATTAGGGCCGATTATGTTATAATGAATGATATTACAGTTATGAGGTGCATTTTTTATGGAAAAATATATAGCTCTGGACAATATTGATACATACTACGAACAGGTAGTCAAGCGCAAAATGTCGCCTGCGAGTTTTTCAAGACTTATGATAGGTCTTGTGCTGATAGCCGCCGCAATCTTTGTTATGATCTATCTTATGGTCACAGTGGCAGACTGGCTCTTCCTTTTGGTGCTGTCAATGCTTGGCTTTGCCGGATACATGGTGTATTATCTTATAAAGAACTCTCATGTAGAATACGAATATACCTTCGTGCTCGGTGAGCTGAGGATCGCTAAAATAAAAGGCAACTCGAAGCGCCGCACTATAACGTATTTTGACGTAAAGGCTATTGATGATATCGGACATTATATTGACGCCGAAACAGGCAAAAGAACAATAGACCCTAAGCAATATCCCAATCTGCTTCGTGCCGCAGAAAATGAGTACAACCTTGATACATACTATTTTATCATTCATGACAAGGTAAGAAAAAAACCCGCAGTACTTCTTATGACGCCTAACGAGAAAACCCTCAGTCTTATCAGACCGTATCTTTCTGTTGATCTTAAAAAGAAGTTTCTGAAGATGCAGAAGGAGGATGAGCTTATCCGCAAGGCTGTTGAGATGACTGGTTCAAAAGGCAAGACCGTTGCTGATATCGGAATGGTAAAGACAGGCTCCGACAAGAGCAGCGATAAGGAAAAAGCAGAACCGGAAGCCGAAACGTCAGATAAAAGCGCAGAGAGCTCGGACAAAAGCAAAAAAGCAGACGCAAAGAAAGCTACATAAAAGCCTGCGGAAAACGGTTCAGTATCAGAGGAACTTTCAAGTGAAGGTCCCTCTGTTTTCAGCTTTAGGTTCGGCCGGTGCTTTTAGTAAAATGATCTGGCGGTCCAGTTATTATTTTATTCAATGTATAAATGGTTCAAAATCGGCGAATTCAGGAGGGGGTGCGGGGAGATCCTTTTTTCGCCGGAAAATGGTTCCCCCGCGTAACTGTCGGGAAAAATTGATCTCCGTTCATTGGCTGCCGCTCGCAAGCGGCGAAATCTCCTTTTTGTATTAGAGGTGCTTTATTATGGTAGTTGCTGAAAGCGGCGTTATGAAAAATATTGAGATGATCGCAGCCGATCACGGTATCGGCATGGACAAGCTTATGGAAAACGCAGGAACAAAGGTCGCTGATCTTGCCGCAAAGATAATTTCCGAAAAAAAGCTGCGCAGCGTGTGTGTACTCTGCGGTTCGGGAAATAACGGCGGTGACGGCTTTGTTATCGCAAGACTGCTTTCTGTTATGAGCAGCGTTAAGATCATACTTACCGACGGAGAGCCCAAGACTGATCTGGCGCGTATGAATATGGGTATGCTGCCGGACAGCGTTGAGGTGCTCTATTATTCCGCTCATTACTATGAATGTATCGGCATTGTAAGGGACTCCGACATGATAATTGACGCTGTTTACGGCATAGGCTTCCGCGGAGATCTGCATACCGACCTTTCCGATCTTTTCGGGTTCTGCAACGATAATAAAAAAGCCGTTCGCATTGCGGTAGACCTGCCAAGCGGGATAGAATGCAACACAGGCAAGATAAACGGCGTTTGTATTGATGCGGATTATACAGTCACCTTTACCGCATTGAAGCCTCTGCACGTGCTTTATCCTTCTGCTGACAAGTGCGGCATTATCAAGCTTGAATCTGTGGGCATACCTGAATCTATAATTAAAAATTCACCATACCTTATGCTTTCTACCGATGAATTTGTTGCTTCTCATCCGTTTCCGAAGAAGAAGGCGTCGGCGCACAAGGGCGATAACGGAACGCTCTTGTCTGTTTGCGGAAGCTACGGGATGGCCGGCGCCGCAATGATGTCGGCAGAGGCCGCACTGAGAATGGGCGTAGGCCTTGTCAAGCTTGCCGTACCGGAATCTATATATCCCGTTATTGCGTCAAGACTTGCAGAGCCGGTATATAAGCCGCTCAGACAATCCAAGGACGGCATGATAGATATTGATGAATACGGTAAGATCATACAAATGCTGACGGAAGGATGCAGTGCGGCTCTTATCGGCTGCGGCATCGGGCAGAGCAAGAGCATCAGCAGTCTTGTTGCGCTGTTGGTTGACGGAGCAGTAAAGCCCCTTGTTCTTGATGCGGATGGAATAAATGCAATAAGCTCGAATATAAATGTATTGAAAAGGTCAGCTGCACCGATAGTCCTTACACCTCATCCGGGAGAGATGGCAAAGCTTTTGGGTACGAATGTGGACGCGGTGCAGTCGGACAGATATCATATTGCAAAGAAATTTGCATCGGAATACGGCGTAACTCTTGTGCTGAAGGGCGCAGGTACTATTATTGCTGCTCCGAGCGGAAGAGTTTATGTCAACCTCACCGGCAACAACGGCATGGGCAAGGGCGGCAGCGGAGATGTTCTTGCAGGAATGATCGCAAGTCTGCTTGCTCAGGGCATGGATACCGAGAGTGCAGCTGTAAGCGCTGTTTATTATCATGGCCTTGCAGGTGACAGATGTGCCGAAAAGTATTCTTCACGTGCAATGCTGCCTACAGATATGATATCTGAGCTGAAAACGATATTCCTGACAAGGTGATTACTTGAAAAAACGGCATATATCAGTATTGCTCCTGCCTGTATGCATTCTTATGCTTACCGGATGCAGCGCAAACGACAGCTTTCCGGAAATACAGGCCGCTGCGGATTCGGACGCCGATATCCGCTATAACGGTACGGAGTATCGCTGCCATATACGATATATCGACAATGCGACCTCCTCGGTAACATTGCTTTCTCCTGAGGAGATATCCGGACTGACATTCACACGCAGCAGCGGTGAATATACCTGCTCGCTCGGTAAGCTGCTTTGCAAGGGGGAGGATCTTCCGGATAATTCGCTGCCAAAGGAAATATTCCGTGTTTACGACAGTATTGCAAACACGGATCCAGAACCTCTCGTAAAGCATACCGACGGGAGCTGTGAGTTCAGATGCGGTGAAATAAAGCTGACAACGGACAGCAGCGGCCGCCCGGTTTTCTCCGACAGCAAAAGCATTACGATCAGCATACAAAATGAACCGGACGCAGCAGATAATGACGCATAAATTATGAAAAGTATAAAAATATAATATTATTGTTTCACGTAAAAGACCGATCATCGCAGAGTCTCATCAGCGATAAAACGGTCTTTTGTTTTATTGAATGAAATTTATCAACAAGATAAACGCATTTTCGGAAAAACGCAGAACTTTATAAAAAGGGTGTTTTTTCACTCTTCAACGCCGGAATAGTGGCGCTTCGGTGGCATACGATGTTGTATAATACAGCTATAGAAAGCAGGGGTCGTTCGTACCGCTGCTTCTATAGCTTTTTAGCGCATATCAATACTATTATCATTTTAAAAAGCAGATATCCGGAATTTTCGCCGACCCGCTTTTACCTGCTTTTTAACAGATAATAGTGCCGGATCAATTTATGATATTTTCCAATATGTATTATTTTATAAAAATATACAAGGAGTTGTATTATGATGGATTGTTTAGCTTTGAAGCTTGATAGTGATGTTCTTAAAGATAATTACAAGTGCGAAATAACAGAATCTCTTGTTATCCTTGACAAAGATGTCTGCATAAAAATGTACGGTCTGAATATGTACAACCGCAACCCGTTTCTTGCAAATCAACAAGGAGAATATTGCAGAGTAGATGCTATATCAGATGACCTTGATGAAGTGATACGCATACGGGATCTTATCAGAGAGCTTGATGTCTATCCTGTTCATCTTAAAGATATTATAGAGGATATGATGTGCTGAAAGAAAAGAACGGCGTGACAAGAAAAAACTTTTTCTGCCGCTCATGTCATGATTTTCGTATATTCAGCCATGCATGAGGCTTCCGTAAAAAACTCAAAATAAAAAATGTAAATAATATTGACAAAATATGTTTGTTGATGTATAATCACAATAAAGAGAAATAGAACGTGATGTGACAGGCAAACACTTGACCTGCTTAAAACAAAAACAAGGAGATGATCAGATGATAGCCCTGATATGCGACAGCGATATTACTGACGTCAACGATCTTTCTGATATTCTTTTTAAACTGAAGCAAATAGAAACAAAGAAATTCAATGACTATAATGAATGCCTTACCTATATTGAGTATAATCCTGTAGATATGATATTTCTTTCGGTGAGCAGGGAAGATGTCGGCTATCAGAGTCTGATACGAAAAATGAAGGCTTATAATATACCGATCTGTCTTACAAGCGCCGAGGAAGAGGACTGCATAAAGGTGTTTGAATGTGATTGTGACAGATTTCTTCAAAAACCTTATTCGGCTTCTGCCGTTATCCGATGTCTGAAATATTTCGACCAGATCGGTGCAAAGCGTTCAGGAATAATTATACGTACCTTTGGAAGGTTTGAAGTGTTTGCAAGCGGTACTCCTGTTATTTTTCACAACGCTAAGGCCAAAGAGCTTCTTGCGTTATGTGTGGATAAGCGCGGTGCGATCTCCTGTGCAGAAGCTATCGACAAGCTATGGCCGTCAAGAGCATTCGATGACAAAACAAAGCGGCTTTACCGCAAGGCTATTGCATCTATTCATTCTACACTGGATAAATACAATATCTCAAATATTTTCCAAAGCTATCGCGGCGGCTGTACAGTAAACACAGGCGCTTTTGAATGTGATTATTATTCATTTATTGATGATCCCAAAACAAACCTGTATACCCTGAACGGCAAGTATATGTCAGACTTTGACTGGGCTGAATTTACGCTTGCAAATATCATCAGGATCGCTGAAGCGGTAAATACAAGCAAAGACCTGTCGTTCCTCTATGAATAATAAGGATCCCCCGACAACATTAAGCTGTCGGGGGATCTTTTATACTCCCGGAATAAACGATACTCCGTAGGCTGTGAGTGATGCTGCCAGTGCTACTACTATCAGCGGCAGCTTGAAATAAGCAAGTATAAGTGCGGCAGCTGTGCCTGCTGCCGAGGTGATGAAATTTCCTGTGCTGAAAAATATAGCGGGTATGGTCATAGCCGCAAGTACAGCGTATGGAATATAATACAGAAAGCTGCGCAAAAACACAGATTTTATCTTTTTGGTAAAAAATGCAAACGGGATCATCCTTATCAGATATGTAACGCCTGCCATTACAAGAATATATATCCAGATACTCATTCCTTAGCCTCCTCTTTTATCGGGAACAGCAGCGCACCAAAAAGCGATGCCGCGATACCGCAGATTATTACAGTAAATCCTCCCGAAATGAAGGGGAGCAGATATCTGCACATGACGCTCAGTCCGGATGCAAAGACCACTACCAGCAGGATGCTGCGCTTTTCTGCTGCCGGCGGGATAATGATAGCAATAAACATTCCGTAAAGCATTATGCCCATAGCCGAGATAAGCTCCGGCGGAAGTATCTCTCCGGCTGCTGCGCCTAAAAGTGTACCAAACGTCCAGCCGAATGAGGAAACAACGATGATTCCGTACATATAACCGGGTGTTACCGGCTTTTTTCGTGTGGAGCACAGCGCAAATATCTCATCGGTAATGCCGTAGGCGGCTATGAATCTGTGTCTGAGAGTAAAGCCTTCGTCGAGGTTCTGTGAGAGCGATATCGCCATAAGCGCATATCTCAGATTGATAACGAGCTGCACCAGAGCCATCTCTATAAGGGTGCCGCCGGCTGCGATTATATCAATGCCCTGAGCCTGGCCTGCCGAGGTAAGGTTCGTAAGGGATATAACGACCGCGCTCAGAACAGATATTCCCAAACGCACCGCAGCTATGCCAAATCCGAACGATACCGAAAGATATCCCAGACCGATAGGTATGCCCGCAGCCATGCCGCTTAAAAATTCTGAATTTGTTTTCATTTGAACACTCCAAAGGAACCGAGCAGCAGCAGGCAGAGAAGAACCGGAGCAATAAACTTTATCATCACTACATATAATGTCTGACGTGATATTTCAAACCCGTGCACTTTATCATTTTTGTGGTTTACCCAGCCGATTTTAAGCCCCCATCCTGCAAATTTTTCGCCGTTCTTGGTGGTTTCATCAATGACAGTCTTAGGCTTGACGATCCAGCCGATAAGGATGCAGGTGCCGATGGCCACAACAGGCATAAAGATATTGTTGCTTACATAGTCGAAGAGATCAAGAAGCTGTGCGGTAGAACCGTTTGGCAGAGGAAGCTCAAAGTACAGTGCATTATATCCAAGGCAGATAAGCACACCGAGAACAAGTGCGATAACGGTTTCAACAATAGTAGATTTCCTTCTTGTCCAGTTGAACTTATCCATAATGCTTGAAACAACGGCCTCAAGGATAGATATTGCACTGGTGAGAGCTGCAAAGAATACCATGATAAAGAACACTGCGCCTACGATATTGCCTATCCAGCCCATAGACTTGAATACCTTGGGCAATGCCACGAACATAAGTCCGGGGCCTGCGCTCTGAAGACCATCGTCACCCATGAAGGCGAACACAGCCGGGATTATCATAACGCCTGCAAGAAAAGCAACTGCTGTATCGAATATTTCAATGCGGTTTACAGACTTCATAAGGTTGCTGTCGTCGTTGAAATACGAGCCGTAGGTTACCATGATACCCATAGCAACGCTGATGCTGTAGAAAAGCTGCCCCATAGCGTCCATAACAACGGTAAACACTTCCTTGAAGCCCATATTCTCAACGTTTGGGATGATGTACTTTCCAAGGCCGTCCATACCTGTGCGGCCCTCACTGCCCTGAATGGTGAGTGAAAAAATCGCTATTGCAACGACAAGCACAAGAAGTATCGGCATGAGTATCTTTGAAAGTGATTCTATACCCTTGTTTACGCCTATGAAAATTACAGCGGCAACAGCAGCAAGGAAAATAAACGTAAAGATTATCGGCTCATAATAGCCTGAAATAAAGCCCGTAAAATATCCGTCGGCAGCCGCAGCTTCGCCCTGACCCGTACAGAAGGCAATGCAGTATTTGAGCACCCAGCCGCCGATGATGCAGTAATAGGGAAGGATCATAAACGGTACCAGGGTTGCAAAGCCGCCTATCCATCCGGACTTTTTATGCAGTTTTCCGTATGCGGTAAGTGCGCTTTGCTTTGTTTTTCTTCCGATAGCTACCTCTGTCACGAGCATCGTAAAGCCGAACGTCAGGGCAAGCACGATGTATATTACAAGGAACAAGCCGCCGCCGTCCTTAGCCGCAAGGTACGGAAACCGCCATATATTTCCGAGACCGACCGCACTGCCTGCCGCTGCAAGCACGAAGCCTATGGAGCTTGAAAATGAATTTCTTTTCTTTTCCATGATGATTTTCTCCTCCTGTATCATTCCCGCAGTATTTTCTCATTCAGGAATAATATTACTAAAAAATATTAAAAATCTTTATTATTTTATCATACTTTCCCTTCCTCGTCAACCCGGACAGTCAGGGTCACCAGGGTTTTTGAATGAGTAAAGAAATTATGAACAAATCCAATTAAAGACGATTTTATCAAGATAAGAGGAGTCAAGAAGGCATTTAAATTGCTTGTC
>CADCKR010000028.1 GCA_902802105.1 uncultured Ruminococcus sp. | reverse complement strand
AGGTATTAGTATTATACTGCCGGCAAGACTGATACAGTTGTAATTGAGCAAAAATATGCTATAATGATAACATTAAGAAATGGAGGTAAAAGCATGAAGTGGCTTGAGCATCTGAAAACGATAAATCACCATAAAATGATGGTGATGAAGCTTTGCTTTAAGGCGGGACTTTACAAACAGGGTCTGCTGCACGATCTCTCGAAGTATTCTCCGACAGAATTTATGGTAGGTGCAAAATATTATCAGGGCACAAGAAGCCCTAACGCTGCGGAAAGAGAGATAAAAGGCTACAGTTCTGCGTGGCTGCATCATAAGGGAAGGAACAAGCATCATCTCGATTACTGGATAGACTATAACCTTAGCGGCGGTGCGCCTATGGCAGGTATGAAGATGCCGGTCAGGTATGTGGTCGAGATGTTCTGCGACAGGGTAGCCGCCTGCAAAAACTATAAAAAAGACGAATATACCGATGCATCCGCATACGAATATTATATGCATTCAAGGAGCCATTATCTTATTCATCCGGATACTGAAAAGTTGCTGCTTTTTCTGCTGAAAATGCTGAGGGATAACGGCGAGGAAAAAACGATGCTGTACATCAGATACAAGCTGTTGAATAATAAGCGCAGAAAATGACCGTTATCACAAAACGCCCTCAGCTTGCCGCCGGTGCTTTGCAAAAATTTTCTTTTACAGACGCTGATTTATTATTTTAACTTTTAACATTTTAAAGTGAACTTCAAGCTCCAATATGGAATGATCTTTTGGTCTCAAACATATCAGACTCAGCGGTTTTAGGAAGGGGGTCCGGGGGAGAACCCTTTTTCCGCCGGAAAAGGGTTTCCCCCGCGTAACCTGCCGACCAAAATTGATTTCCGTGAGCGGGTGGAACTTTCACTTAAAAGCCCACTGACCGCCTGACAAAAGGTATTGACTTTTTACTCAAAAAGCGGTATTTTATATAGGTACGTTATTTATATTTTTAAGTGTAAAAAAATGGAGTCTAAAGAAAAAGGGGATATTTGAAATGCTTACACTTGACAAGGTCTATCATGCCTCCTACGTACTAAAGGAAGTTATCAGACCCACAGATATGATCAATGCGACAAATCTTTCCGATGACTGTCAGCTCTACCTGAAAACCGAAAATCTTCAGGTAACAGGCGCTTTTAAGGCAAGAGGTGCTTATTACAAGATATCTCAGCTCTCCGAAGAGGACAGAGCCAAGGGCGTTATCGCCTGTTCGGCCGGCAACCATGCTCAGGGTGTAGCAAGAGCTGCTCAGAAATACGGCATAAAGTCGCTTATCTGTATGCCCGACAGCGCGCCTATCTCCAAGGTAGAGGCTACAAAAAGCTACGGCGCTGAGGTATGCCTTGTAGAAGGAACTTACGATGATGCTCACGACAAAGCTGTTGAACTGCAAAAGGAAACAGGCGCTACCTTTATCCATCCCTTCGATGATGAGCTTGTAATCGCAGGACAGGGTACTATCGGCCTTGAAATACTTGAGCAGCTTCCCGATGTTGATGCAGTTATCGTTCCTATCGGCGGCGGCGGTCTTATCAGCGGTGTAGGCTTTGCTATAAAATCGCTCAACCCGAATGTAAAGGTTTACGGTGTCCAGTCGGCAGGTGCGCCTTCAATGTACCTTTCTATGGCTCACAAAAAGATAGAAACTCTTGACAGTGTAAACACCTTCGCAGACGGTATTGCTGTAAAGACTCCGGGTGAGCTTACATTTGAGCTTTGCAGCAAGTATGTGGACGAGATAATGACAGTTACTGATGACGAGCTTGCTACAGCAATCCTTTCTCTTATCGAAAAGCAGAAGCTTATCTCAGAGGGCGCAGGCGCTGTTTCGGTCGCTGCTGCACTGTTTGACAAGTTCCCGATAAAGGGCAAGAAGGTATGCTGCCTTGTGTCCGGCGGAAACATCGACGTTACCATACTCTCAAGAGTTATCGACAGAGGTCTGCAAAAGACCGGCAGGCTTGCAGAGTTTACGATCGCACTTACAGACAAGCCCGGTGAGCTCCAGAGCGTTTCAAGGATAATCTCAAAGCTTGGCGCAAATGTGGTTGCAGTAAGTCACGACAGAGCTGATCTCAACACAGACATCAACTCCTGCTACCTGCGTCTTTCACTTGAAACGCGCAACTTCGAGCACATCCAGAAGATCAAGGACGAGCTTGCAAGAAACGGCTACATGACAGTAAACTGATAAAAATAATACCGAAAGGAAGTATATCCAATGGCAGAAGTAATCTACACCAAAAACGCACCCGATGCTATCGGCCCCTATTCACAGGCCATCAAGGTAAACGGCCTTGTCTTTACATCGGGTCAGATCGCTATCAATCCTGAAACAGGCGCTGTTGAGGCTGACACTATCGAGGGTCAGACCGAGCAGGTAATGAAGAACCTTAAAAACCTTCTTGAAGCAGCCGGCACTTCTATCGACAAGGCTGTCAAGACAGTCTGCTTCCTTGCAGACATGAACGACTTTGCTGCTTTCAATGCTATTTACGGCAAATACTTCACAAGCAAGCCTGCACGTTCATGCGTTGCAGTAAAGACCCTTCCCAAGAATGTTCTCTGTGAGGTAGAGGTCATTGCCGAAGCCTGATGCTCCGCTCCTGCATCAGATCTTATTACGGATAATGTTGTTCCGGCACGGTGAGCCTTTTCCGGGCTTGCCGTGCTTTTTGGTATATAATACTAATACTTAAGGCAACACCGCACAAAGACCGCCTAACGGCTTATCACCACATCTGCCGCGCCCGAAGGAAGTGCCCTTGGGGTACACTTTTTCCGTCATTTAGTTTTGGAAAGCTGTTATCTGTCGGAATGAAAAATGTTTCCATAACTAACACGGGAGCGCAGGCGTTATCTGTCGGAATGAAAAATGTTCCCATAACTAACACGGGAGCGCAGGCTCTGCGCCGGCGCATCTGCGGCACTATCTTTGTGCGGTATTGCCTTAACAAAAAGCAGACAATTTTTGCGGTCTGCTTTTTATCAGGAATTAGTATAAAATGAGGTTTTGATATGATGAATTATTGCTATGAATGCGGTGCAGAGCTTACTGAGCGTTTCCTTGAAAACGAAGGAACAGTCCCCTACTGCAAAACGTGCGGGTGTTTCCGGTTTCCTATCTTTTCCACAGCAGTCAGCCTTATCGTGCTTGACCCGCAAAAGGAACACATACTGCTTATACAGCAGTACGGAAGAGCAAGCAACATCCTTGTCGCCGGCTATGTCAACCGCGGCGAGAACGCCGAAACAGCCGCTGTACGTGAGCTGAAGGAAGAAACCGGTCTGAATGCAGTATCTGTACATTTTAACAGAAGTGAATTTTTCGAGCGCTCCAACACGCTTATGCTGAATTTCACCTGCGTGGCAGACAGCAGTTCGCTTGAAGAGCTGAACACACGTGAGGTAGACCGCGCAGAGTGGTTCACCTTTGAACAGGCAAAAGCTGAAATAAGACCCGAAAGTCTTGCAAAGAGATTTCTGCTTTCATACCTTTCTGACATCGGAAAATAAACAGACCTTTCCGGAGGTCTATGAGCAGGCCTGATACAAAAACGACAATAGCGGGTGACGATAATGGATTTTACCGAAAAATACACCTCAGACAAAGACAGCCGCCTGATGCTGCGAAAGATAAACGACCTTGTAAAGACCTCAGAAAAACAATTCACGGTCGTTTATTCCACCTTCCTTGACCCTGCGCAGCAGGCACTTGTCAGCAGCGTAAGCGAGTTTTACGGATATATAGAGCTTATCGGCGGATATGATGATGCAGAGCGCAGGCTTTGCCGGATATGTGCCAATGAATACGCTGCCGATGAAGGCGCACCTATAGTTATCTTTACGGCAGAGGCGTCAATGAAGGATGCCGAAATATCACACAGGGACGTACTCGGTTCGCTTATGGGACTTGGGATAAAGCGTGAAATGATAGGCGATATCCTGCCCGCAGGAAACAGACCGCAGTTTTTCTGCCACTCTTCTGTAGCAGACTACATAGAGCTTGAACTGAAAAAAATAGGAAGGCACAGCGTTGCCGTCAGACGTTCACAGGCCGCCGAGCTGCACGAAACCAAGTATAAGCCCATGACAGTAAATATAAGCTCTATGCGGCTCGACTGCATAAGCGCAGAAGCATTCGGGATGTCGAGAACAAAGGCCGCCGAATACATCAGGAAAGGGCTTGTATTTGTGAACTGGCTGCCGAAGGAGGATCCTTCGCTTGAAATAAAGTCCGGCGATAAGATCTCAATGAGAGGCAAGGGAAAGATAGAGGTCACAGGCATTGCCGGAACGAGCAAAAAGGGAAGGCTTTTCGTTGAGATACGCAAAAAAATATGAGATCCCGAACCGTCCTCAGTACAGAGAGGACGGCTTTTTTATGCCCTCACAAAACATACGCGGTAACATATTATGTTAAGGAAAGATGATAGTTCTTCTGATCCGGAGGGAAATGCTGCTATGTTCAGGATAAAGTGCTTTGGTATTCTCGGAGGAGATAAACGACAGATATATTGCGCAAGGTCAATAGCCGGAGACGGTTTCGGCGTATGTGTATGCGGGTTTGAAAAATACGGAGAAAGCATCGGCGCAGAGCAATGCACACTTGAAGAAGCTGCCGAAAAATGTGATGCTTTCATTCTGCCGCTGCCCTGCACAAAGGACGGCGCTTCACTTAATGCGCCGTTTGCTGAAAATATTATCATGCTTGAGGAGGTTTGCCGTCTGACAGAAGGAAAGCCTGTATTCTGCGGAATGAAAAACAGACTTCCCGACTGCTTCCGTTCTGTTTTTGATTACAGCCAAAGAGAGGAATTTGCTGTTGAAAATGCCGTCCCGACCGCTGAGGGCGCTATAGAGATAGCCATGAGAGAATATGAAGGCACCGTAAATTCCTCACGCTGTCTTGTCGCAGGCTATGGACGTATCGGGCGCATCCTTGCAGGAATGCTTAACGGCATCGGCGCAAACGTGACAGTCAGTGCAAGAAAGCTGAGGGATAAGGCTTTTATACGTGCAGCCGGCATGAACGCCGTCAGCACATCAGAGCTTACAGGAAGGTATGATATCATTTTCAACACAGTGCCGCACCTTGTTTTTGATGCTCAGACACTTGCCCGCACCTCGCCTGCATTGGTAATAGACCTCGCATCTGCACCGGGCGGAGTGGATTTTGAAGGAGCAGCAAGGCTTTCGATAAAAACGATACACGCCCTTTCTCTTCCGGGCAAGGCAGCACCCGCAGCTTCTGGGGTCATCATCAAAAATGCAGTCTATAACATTATCAGGGAGGAACAACTATGAGCAGTATCAAGGTCGGATATGCCCTTTGCGGGTCCTTCTGTACCTTTGAAAGATCTATAGCACAGATGGAAAAGCTTGCAGCAATGAATTATGAGCTTATACCCATCATGTCATACAACGCAGTTTCAACAGATACAAGGTTCGGCAAGGCTGCCGATATCAAGAAACGCATTGAGTCGATATGCGGCCGTCCGGTCATTTCGACAATACGCGATGCAGAGCCTCTGGGACCTAAAAAAATAACCGATATTATGATAGTAGCTCCCTGCACAGGGAACACCGCCGCAAAATTAGCAAATGCAGTTACCGACTCGCCTGTTACAATGGCTGTGAAGTCGCATCTCAGGCAGTCCAAGCCCGTTCTGCTCAGCATAGCTACAAACGATGCTCTCGGCGCATCAGCCCAGAACATCGGGCGGCTTCTGAACACACGGCATTTTTATTTTGTACCGTTTTCACAGGACGACCCTTCACGCAAGCCGAATTCGCTTGTAGCTGATTTTGATCAGCTCATACCTGCTATGGAGCTTGCTCTTCAGGAGATACAGCTTCAGCCAGTATTATGCTGATGCCTGCAAAAAAAGCCGCTCAGACAATCCTGATATTGCCTGAGCGGTCATTGGTTTATTTAAAGTGCAGCAATAGCTGCTATTCAGTTACTTGCTTGCTGCAGATGAGGTTTTGGAGGTCTGACTGCTGGTTTTTGATGTCTCGGAAACACCATACGTCTTGCCGTTTACTATCTTTTCACCAACGATCTGTCCCTTTTCTATCTTGCTGATCGCATCCTCCGGATAAGCATTGTTTTTGGAGTCAATGAAAACAACATAACCATCCTTATATTTCTCATCGATTTTAATGCTGTAAACACCTGTTGCAGCATCGCCCGTCATCTTGTACTCTTCTTTTTTGGTCTTATTCTTGAGCACATTATCATTCAGAGTTCTCACTTCATCCTGATCCTTGTAGTAGATCGCGTAAACTGTTTCGCTCCATTCTATCGGCTTATTAAAGGTAATGCTCATCGGCTTTTTGAAAAGTCCGCTGAAGAAGAAGATATACACTGAAATGCCGACCAGCACAAGTGCCAGTATCACGACAACGATTATCGGCACAAGGTTCTTGTTCTGAGTTCTGGGAGCTGTAACAACATTGACATTGCTTACCTTGATCTGCTTGCCGTCAAACTTCATCGGCTGTACCTGGACCTTATCTGCATCCTTCAGAAAATCCTCATGAACGTTCTTGTTCTTTGTTGCCCTCTTGTCGGCTTCTATCTGCCTGTGGAGGTCTCTTACATAGGAGTCCTGATCGAAGTTCGGGTCATCGGTTGTCTGCTGCGGAGGAAGGTTTTCAAGTCTTTCACCTGTGGGAGTAAACTCAGACTTTTCCTGCTCAATGGGCTGGAGCTCTATCTTGCCGCCGCGTCTGGGCGGCTGCTGAGGACCGCCATCCGGCGTATTTGTCCACTGTCTCTGAGGTCTCTGCGGGCGCTGGCCGGGCTGTCCCTGCGGAGGACGCTGACCCTGCTGCGGCTGTCTCTGCTGAGGTGCCTGTCCGTTGAATTCATCGGGATTTGACGACCACTGCTTCTGAGGTCTCTGCGGACGCTGTGCGGGCTGTCCCTGCGGAGGACGCTGACCCTGCTGCGGCTGTCTCTGCTGAGGTGCCTGCTGTACAGGCGGCTGTGCCTGTCCGTTGAATTCGTCAGGATTTGACGACCACTGTCTCTGAGGTCTCTGCGGACGCTGTGCGGGCTGTCCCTGCGGAGGACGCTGACCCTGCTGCGGCTGCACGGGTACCTCCGGCTGCTGAACGGGAGCCTGTGCTCTCTGCTGCATCGGCTGCTCGTTAAATTCATTCGGGTTTGATGTCCACTGCTTCTGCGGACGCTGCGGCTGTACGGGTGCCTCCGGCTGCTGAGCAGGAGCCTGCGCTCTCTGCTGCATCGGCTGCTCGTTAAATTCATTCGGGTTTGATGTCCACTGCTTCTGCGGACGCTGCGGCTGTACGGGTACCTCCGGCTGCTGAACGGGAGCCTGCGCTCTCTGCTGCATCGGAGCCTGCGGTACGTTAGCGGGCTGAGCCGGTGCCTGGGGTTCAGCGTCTGCAAAATCATTTATAGGCTCGCCGTTGCTTGCGTATTCCTGTGCTCCGCTGCCGCTCTTCATTTCCGGAAGAGTGTTATTGATCTGCTCACCCTTGATAGGAGAAAGCGGCACTGCCGGAGTATTGGCTATATCCTCCATAGTGACTTCTCTTTCGGGCTGCATGGGAGGAAGCTCGTCCGTTACTGCCTCCTGAGCAAGAGGATCAAGCTTGAATGCGGGAGTGTTTGCTATTGTTTCTACAGATACCGGCTTGTCAAGAGTCATAGGCGGAAGAACGCCCTTTGAACCGTCCGGCATATCCGGGAGATTATCAACATCGCTCACTTTATTTGAAATATCCACCTGGGGTCTTGCAGTGGTCTTTTGCTGGAACTGCGCAAATATATTTCCGTTGCCCTGACGTGCTGCTGCTTCGGCTCTTGCCTGCTGTTCTGCTGCGAGCCTTGCCTGCTCTGCTGCCCTTGCCTGAGCCGCAAGCCTTGCTGCTTCTGCTGCGCGAGCCTGCTCTTCGGCGATCCTGGCCTGCTCTGCTGCACGAGCTTCTGCGGCGAGCCTTGCCTCTTCTGCAAGTCTTGCTTCTTCGGCTGCACGAGCTTCCTCAGCAAGGCGCTCCTCCTCGGCAAGCTGCTCCTGCTCTATCTCTTCCCTTGATTTTCCTTTCTTAATGCTGTAACCGCAGAAAGGACAGTCTTCACCGTTGTTGATTATGTTATTACCGCACCCGGGGCAATTTATCAAGAGTGCCATAGCAAAGTCTCCTCCGTGTTATTATTCTTGGTCGAAATGTACAAAGAATACATTTATACTCGTATAATATTATAATATATCTTACATTTATAGTCAATCTTTAAAGTTTAAAATATTAAATTTTATCACATTAGCTAAATTTTGCCATCGTTTTTATCGTAAAATCTCTAAATAGCCGATTTATATTCCTTTTGTATTATTTTAAATCGAATTTGTACTATAAAGCACGCTATTAATTTTCAGGATTGTCAAAAACAATTTCGGAAATAGTTACAAAATATTATGCATTCTTACTATAGAAAAATATTTAATTTTATTGCTTTTTACTTGTTGACAAAGAACCCCGTAATACGCTATAATTATATGGTATCGTAATGACACAAACCCCTGCCTTAGGGCGGATGGGAGGGAAAATAAATGGCTGAAATCCGTATTAAGGATAACGAATCCCTTGAAAGCGCACTCAGAAGATTCAAGAAGCAGTGTGCAAGAGGCGGTATCATCGCTGAGGTTCGTAAAAGAGAAGCTTATGAAAAGCCTTCTGTAAAGCGCAAGAAAAAGTCGGAAGCTGCTCGTAAGCGTAAGTACAAGTGATCTGTAATTGTACACACAATTTAAGGATATTTCCGTTTTTGCGATCTGAGTTTGCTCCGGCAGATTCTTTTCTGCGGCGGAAATATCTTTTTTGTTTATGCGGGAGGAATGAACGATGAGCCTGTTTAAGCCCACGATAGCCCTGAGAAAGGTAACCGATATAACACCCGAAATACTCAGAATGCTCGGCACCGATGCAATACTTCTTGACGTAGACAACACCCTTGCACCTCCCGATTCCAAGATCCCTTACGAGGGTGTGCAGGAATGGATAGACAGCACCAAGGCCTGCGGTATACACATCGTTATCTGCTCGAACAACTACAGAAAAAGGATAAAGCCATTTTCGGACAGTGTCGGGCTTGACTGTGTTGCAATGAGCCTCAAGCCCTTCCCCTTCGGCTTTAACAGAGCAAAACGCAAGCTGAGAGAAAAGCCGCAGTCAGTTCTGGTGGTCGGAGATCAGATCTACACCGATGTTCTCGGCGCTAACCTTGCGGGAATGAAGTCGATACTCCTGCTGCCGAGGTCGGAGGAGCACGGATGGACGATATGGCTCAGGCGCAAAATGGAAAAAAACAAGCGCAAAAAAATCAAACTTTACGGTGAGGATGAAAAATAATGTCAGTCAAGGACGCAGACAAAATAGACGCCATCGGCATTGAAGAAGACACAAATACCCTTGTGTTTCTTATAGCCGACCCATATCAGTGGGTAATACAGGAATATGAGCACCTTAAAGCTTTTCAGACGAAAATAAACAACTACGTACACTTTATCGAATCCGGACAGTACAAAGAAAAATATCCGGACAGGAGCTTTGACGGGTTCCGTATTGAAGCGGTCTTTTCTTACAAATGGAGCGATGCCGGAGAAAGCTTCTTCGCTGCCGGAAAAAAGCAGCTCGCCGAAAGAGGCATCGACTTCACCTACACGCTCAGGGAGGCAAAAAAATGAAAAGGATACTGTTCATTCTCGGACCGAATCTCAATATGGTAGGCATACGCGACAGACACGTCTACGGCACGGAAACCGCCGAAAGCATAGAAAACGAAGTGCGTGAGCGTGCAGCAAAGCTCGGCTTTGAGATCGAGGTCTTTCAGTCTAACCACGAAGGAGACATTGTGGACAAGATACACTCGGCATACGGCTGCACAGACGGTATTATGATAAATGCAGGCGCTCTCACCCACTACAGCTATGCTCTCAGGGATGCCATTGAGACCGTGCAGATACCGACCGTTGAAACTCATATGTCAAACATATACGCCCGTGAGGAGTTCCGGCACAAGTCGGTCATTTCGGCAGTTTGTAAAGGGTGTATCGCAGGCTTCGGCAAAAGGAGCTATTTTCTTGCGCTTGAAGCCTTTGCAGAGATTCTCTGACGGAGGGATTTTTTATGGGAACAAGACTTTCCGAGCTTGCATCACTTCTGCCGGAAAACGCAGATGCAGCTTTGATAATATCCGAAGCAAACCGCCGGTATTATACCGGTTTCGTTTCCTCCTTAGGATATTTATTTGTGACGAGAAACGGTTCTTTCCTGCTTGTTGATTCACGCTATGAGGAGGCCGCAAGAGATCAGGCAAAGGGCTGCACAGTGATACTTTTTAAAAAACTCAAGGATACAATGACGGAGCTTATAGCTCAGCAAGGACTAAAAAGCATAATGCTTGAAGCATCAGCCTTCACACTGACAGAAGCCGCCGAAACTGAAAGCATTTTTTCGGGCGCAGGAGCCGCCGCCATAAAGACAAACGATCTTGACAAGCTGATCTCACGCATGAGGATAATAAAAACCTCGGCCGAGATAGACAAAATGCGCCGCGCACAGAGCATTACCGAAGACGCATTTATGCAGACGATAAAGCTTATCCGTGAGGGCGTAACAGAAAAGGAGCTTGCCCTTGAGCTTGAATTCCGCATGAGGAGATCAGGAGCAGAAAGCGTATCATTCGACCTGATAGTGCTCAGCGGCAGCAAGACCTCGATGCCGCACGGCGTACCGGACTTCAACACCGTAAAGTACGGCGATTTTGTTCTGTTTGACATCGGCGCCACCTATGAGGGCTATCACAGCGATATGACAAGAACTGTTGCATTCGGCAAGGTTGACGGCCCATCGCGGCGCATTTACGAAACAGTGCGCCAGGCACAGCAGAATGCTCTTGATGCTGTCCGTGACGGCATAAGCTGCCGTGAGGTCGATATTAAAGCCCGTTCATACATCAATGCCGCAGGATATGAAGGGATGTTCGGACACTCGACAGGTCACGGAGTCGGAATTGAGATACATGAGGCTCCAAGTGTTTCAATGTCAAACGACTTTATTCTCCGCAGCGGAATGGTGATTACCGTTGAACCCGGAATATATGTTCCCGGAAAGTGCGGCGTGCGCATAGAGGACATGGTAGTGGTATCGGCAAACGGCTGTATAAATCTTGCTTCACTTCCCAAGGAGCTTATCGAGTTATGACAGCGGCGTTATACTAATTCCTGATAAAAAGCAGACTTAGGTTTGCGAGGATGATTTTCGCAAGACGCGGCGTAGGATAAATTTCCTTAAAAATATCTGTTGACAAATCAAGTTAAACGTGTTAAACTGTTATCGGTTAGATAAAACTAATTATCTGACCGATATTTTTGATCAATAGTTAGATATATCTAATTTAACGGAGGATAATATGAGTGTTGTAATAGTGGGCGGAAACGAATGTATGGTAAGGGAATATACGCAGCTTTGCGAGCAATACAAATGCAAGGCGAAGGTATATCCTAAGATGTGCAGGGGCTTGCAGAATATCGGAAGTCCCGATCTGATGGTGCTTTTTACAAACACCATGTCGCATAAGATGATGAAATGTGCTCTGGACGGTATAAGACACATGAATATTCCGATCGAAAGATCACATAATAGCTCTAAGGCAGCACTCAGAAATATACTTGACAAATACTCACGCTAAAACATTGAGTTTGAATATGCAGTCGGGGAGATGATGTTATGTCGGAGGAATTACTTGTCAGGCATTGTGCGCCAACGCTTATGGGACTGAAAACAGGCAATATGTTTTCCTGCCGCTTTGAAACAAAGGAGGATGAACACCGAAGCCTTACCGGACTGAACCGCAGGCTCGGTGCAAAGGGGCTCAGAGCTATACCGCTCAGGCATCTTAACGGCTCGACCCTTATTTATCTTTACCGGCCGTCAAAGCTTGCGGCAGACCTGAACGACCAACAGGCAACAGATATTTTAAGCAAGATGGGATATCGGCAGAAAAGCGTTGGGATCTGTCTTGCCGGGCTTATAAAAAAGCTGCGTGAAAACGAGGATTTTCCGCATGAGATAGGTTTGTTTTTAGGTTATCCGCCGGAAGATGTCTGCGGCTTTATCAAAAACAAGGGAAGCGGCTGCAAATGTGTCGGCTGCTGGAAGGTCTACGGCGATGCAGACAAAGCAAAGCAGACCTTTGACAAATACAAGAAATGTACGGAAATATGCTGCTCTCTTGCAGCAAAGGGCTACAGCATCGAGCGCATGGCCGTATCTTGCTGATCGTTTTTCCCTGAAATGATACAGACCTGCAAATGAGCCCGAAACGGAGCCGTATCGGTTCCGGCATTTCGACGTTCTATTAAGCCGGAGGGCTTTTAGAATACATTATTTTTTGAAAGGAAAGTTGTTATGAGTAAAATTGCAGTAGTATACTGGAGCGGAACAGGCAACACTGAAGCAATGGCAAATGCCGTTCTGAAGGGTGCAAAGGACAAGGGCGCGGAAGCAGAGCTTTTTACGGCTTCTGATTTCAGCGCGGATATGGCCGCAGACTTTGATGGAATAGCCTTCGGCTGCCCGTCGATGGGTACGGAAGAATTAGAGGACAGTGAGTTTGCTCCTATGTTCGATTCGGTCAAGGATAAGCTTAGCGGCAAGAAGATCGCACTTTTCGGCTCCTATGGCTGGGGCGACGGCGAATGGATGAGAAACTGGGAAAATGACTGTAAAAGCTGCGGCGCAGTTCTTGCCGCCGAAAGCGTCATCTGCAATGATGCCCCCGATGATGATGCAGCTGCACAGTGCGAGGTTTTGGGCGCAGCGCTGATCTGATAATAATATACGCACTTTTGATAAGGGGCTGTCTTTATGCTGACAGTCCCCTTTTTGGCAAGCACGCTCATATCTGCTTGTTGTCACGGAAAATTTATTTTATCATTCGCCCAAAAAACTGCCCGCTCACGGAACCTTGCGAACCGTGAGCGGGTATTTCATTAATATCAGAATCCGATAGAAGAAACAGGCTTGTCTGTGTAGATGCGCTCGATGGCCTCCGCAAATACGGGCGCAACATGGAGTATTGTGAACTTGTCAAGCATTCTGTCATCAGGGATGCTCACTGTATCAAGCAGAGCGACCTCCTTGATAACACTGTTCTTTATGCGCTCGATAGCCGGACCTGACAGAACAGCGTGCGTAGCGCCTGCATAGACCTCAGTAGCTCCGCCTCTTTCAACAACCGCCTGAGCAGCATTGCAGAGTGTGCCCGCCGTGTCGATCATATCATCAACAAGTATGACCTTCTTGCCCTTTACCTCGCCGATGATGTTCATTACCTCAGAAACATTAGCCTTCGGGCGGCGCTTGTCAATGATAGCGATAGAGCAGCCTACACGGGTAGCAAAGTTTCTTGCTCTTGTGACAGAACCGAAATCGGGAGAAACGACCACGAAATCATCAGGCTTGTCTGCTATCTTCTCCTTGAAGAAATTAGCAAGGATAGGAGCACCCACAAGGTGGTCAACAGGAATGTTGAAGAAGCCCTGTATCTGGTTTGCATGAAGATCCATAGTAAGAACACGGTCTGCGCCTGCGGTAGTGATAAGATCAGCAACCAACTTTGCTGAGATCGGGTCTCTTGCCTTTGCCTTTCTGTCCTGACGCGCATAGCCGAAATAAGGAACAACGGCTGTGATGCTTGCTGCGGAAGCACGCTTCATTGCGTCGATCATAATAAGCAGCTCCATAAGGTTGTCGTTTACAGGAGCGCAGGTAGACTGTACTATAAAGCAGTCCGATCCTCTTACAGACTCATGCAGTGAAACGGATATCTCTCCGTCGCTGAAGCTTGTGACCTCTGACTTTCCTACAGGAATCCCAAGACAGTCGGCGATCTGCTGCGCTACCTGTCTGTTGGAATTACAGGTAAAGATTTTGATGTCCTTGCCGTGAAAATTCATTTGATTCGTCTCCCCAATATTATTTTTTAACAATTATCTGGTCTTCAAGGTGCCCTGAACAATGCGGCACCATAACATTAATTACATTCTAATACGATTTTATCAAAAAATCAAGTTATTAAGAGCCATTCAGGGCTTTAAACAAAATAATTGTACCCTTTAACGCAAAAAAAATAATTATTTGCCGAAATATGATTTAATATGCACAAAGGAAAAAATTCCCCTTTTTTCCTGTTTTTACGCAGGATGTACCGCCGTACCGTCCGGAACAGACGTATCTTCGATGATGACCGCAGGGCCTATCTCGCAGAATGAGCCTATATTTACCCTTCCTCTGATTATCGTAGAGGGAAGTATCACCGTATCAGCGCCGATAACAGCATCACTGCCGATAATAACTCCGTCCGTACACGGAATGACAACGCCGTTTTTCATGTGATATTCAAGTATGCG
This sequence comes from uncultured Ruminococcus sp., assembly GCA_902802105.1. Lineage (GTDB taxonomy): Bacteria > Bacillota > Clostridia > Oscillospirales > Acutalibacteraceae > UBA1213. The sequence continues at coordinate 5,855 of CADCKR010000028.1, read as the reverse complement.
CCTTCTTGCGATCTCGTTAAGCTGCGCAAGCTGTATGCAGTCGTTTGCGCCAAGAACGGAATCAGCATTATCGGCCTTGTGAGCTATAACTGAAAGCCCGTCCTTTTGAAGTATCTCGATGGTATCCGTAAGATAATATTCTCCGGTCTTAGGACTTTTTGTCAGTCTGCCAAGAGCACTGAGAAGAGCGTCACAGTCAAAGCAGTATACTCCGGAATTGACCTCGCGCACCTTTCTTATCTCATCGGTCGCCTCCTTTTCTTCAACTATACATTTAAGCGATACTCCGTCATCCTGACGTATCATCCTGCCGTATCCGAAAGGATCATCCAGCTCGGCCGAGACAACAGTACAGGCACTTTTGCTGCTTGCTTCAAGCGTACCTTTAATAGTCTGAGCAGAAACAAACGGCGCATCACCGTTAAGGATAAACACCTTCTTGCCCCTGTTTTTTTCAAGGAAGCTCATAGCTGTCATTACAGCATGGCCTGTTCCGAGCCTTTCCATCTGAAAGACTGTTTCAACCTCATACGGCAGTCCGTGAAGAAACTCCTCCACATACTCCCTCCTGCTTCCCGTAACAACACAGATATCATTGATGCCCGCAGCTCTTACAGCATCCAGCACCCATTCTATCATAGGCTTGAAAAGCACCTTTGAAAGCACCTTTGGCCTTACCGACCTCATTCTTTTTCCTTCGCCGCCTGCAAGAATGACGGCACAGGCATTGCTCTGCATATTTAAAGCCACCTCCGTAAAATATTTTTCTATATGCTGTTTCACGCTTTTTTGCTTGACTGAGACACGGTCTTTGAAGCTTCATCCGGCTTGTCGTTGTCAAACACACGCTCATAGAGCACGCTTCCCTCCGGATCGACATACCTTACCTTGACCTTTATCGTTTTTTTGTTTATGCAGCTTTCAAGCTGATCTACCAAGGAAATGAACACATTTCTTTTTTCCTCGACCGATTTCTTTACATTTTCAATAAAATCATCCTTCAGCCAGAGATTGAAGTCCTTGCTGAACCTGCGCTCAAACACAAGACAGCCCTTCTCGGCAAACACCTTTGTTGTGATGATGCCCTGCGGATCGGGGCCGGATATTTTTGATATCATTCTCTTCGCGGCATCTGATTGCAGGTAAGCATCAAGATTATCATAGGGTCTTGCATCGTCAAGCTCAAATTTTATTGTGCTGTTGTCAAGGATATCCGATTCAAAAATGACCGGAACCGAAGTATCGCTTTCAGCAGATGAAGACTCATCTTTGCTTTCGTCTGTTGCCTCCGAAACCGTCTCAGATACCGCAGAAGCCGCAGCAGACGGCTGAACGGAAGCCGGCTTGCCGCTGTCATTGCCGCCGCAGCCCGCACACAGCGCACAAAGGGCAGCTGTCAGACAGACCGCCAATAATTTATATGCTTTCATGTAGGTACTCCTTTCATTTTCAACGGACCATATCAGACAGATCCGCAATCGAACAGGCCGCAGTCGGTTATGCGAAGCTCAGGTATTACCGGAAGCGCAGTAAACGACAAGGTGATAAACGGGTCAATATCCTTGTCAACACCCATCTCATAGGCTTTCTTTATTACCGCGTCAAGCTCAGGTATGAACTCGTCAGCGGTTTTCATGCTCATCAGTCCGCCGTGTTCAAGCGGAAGATCACCTACTACCTCTCCATCGGCAATTATTGTATAGCCGCCGTTTATCCTTTCAAGCTCCTTGACGGCAGTGAACATATCGCTGTCATTATCGCCGATAACGATAATATTATGCGAATCATGGGCGACTGTTGTTCCGACTGCGCCGTGATTCAGGCCATAGCCCTTTATATATGCACAAGCCATGCTTCCTGTAGCGTGGTGCCTTTCTATAACTGCGATCTTTCTCACGGTTCCGTCGCTCAACCCTGCCATGACCTGCTCATGAGTCATGTGCAGATGTCTTGTGAGTATCTGATTCTTTACAAGGCCTATGACCGAATACTCCTTCTGTTCGGGTATAACAAACGCATTATCAGGCAGCGGAGCGATATTTACAGATCTCGGCGGACTCACAGGATGTTCAATACCCCTTGTATATGCAGTCGGTACAGACTCCGACAGATCCTTTACATTAACGCCGCTCTTGTAAACATCGCATACAGATACGTTTTCCAGATCGTCAAGCACGACTATATCCGCCTTATATCCGCAGGCAACAGCACCTATACGTTTCAGCCCGTATATCCTTGCTGCATTTATCGTTGCTATCTGATAAGCCTTTACCGCAGGCAGGCCAATCATTATCGACTTCTTTATGTTATAGCGGATAGTACCCTCTTTCCGTATATCCGCAAGGTGCTTGTCATCGGTACAGAAGGCAAGTCTTGTGGTGTCGGTATTGTTTTCGACCACGCCTCTGATAATAGCCTCAAGATTTTTGGACGCCGAACCCTCACGCACAAGCACGGCAAGTCCGCACCTGAGCTTTTCTATAGCTTCTTCATAGGTGGTGCTTTCGTGGTCCGTATCTATTCCCGCACAAACATAGGCGTTGAGGTCTTTTCCTGTGTATCCGGGGGCATGGCCGTCAATTATCTTATCCGAAAAGCTGTTTATCTTTTTGTGTACCTGTGCATCGTTCCCGATAACGCCCGGTACATTCATCATTTCACCAAGGCCAAGGACATTCGGTGCGTTTTTCAGAACCATAAGGTCATCCGCATCAAGCTCGGAGCCCGAATGCTCAAACGGCGTAGCCGGAACACATGACGGAAGCATTATATAATAGTTGATCACGCTTTTTCTTGCGCCTTTAAGTATATCGGCAATGGCTCCGATGCCGCCGACATTGGCTATCTCATGCGGGTCTGTGATAATAGTGGTCGTGCCCTGCCTGAGCTCCTCCATCGCATAGACCTGCGGCGTTACCATAGATGATTCCACGTGAAGATGCGCATTTATAAACCCCGGAACGATATACTTGCCGCTGACATCCTTTTCGACCATGCCGCGGTAATTGCCGATGCCGACTATATAGCCGTCCGATACAGCCACATCGCCCTTTATTATCTCTCCGGTAAAAACGCTGAGGATGTTTCCGTTTTTCAGTACAAGGTCAGGCAGCTTTTTTTCTCTTGCCGCATCCACAAGATTTTTTATCAGTGAACTTTTTTCCTTTGATTTCATCGTCTTACCTCCGTTTTATACTGTTCGTCAGACACTGACAATATTATACACTCAAACGCCCTTGCTTGCAAGCCGAAAATATAACTGCCCGCGGAAATCAATTTTTCGCAGGGCTATATAGGGAAAGCCCTTACCTAAACCCGCCGGATTCCAAAAATTGATCTCCCTGATACCTGCCGGAGATTTTTGGGCGAAAAGTCTGCTGCTCGGCAGCACAGGTCTTGTTTTTTTTGAAAGTATGTGGTAGAATATCAGTGTTGAGCCGGTGACCGTATCAGGTAATTCCGTGCCTGCTGAAATAATATATATCTGCCCGTAGCACAGCTGGATAATGCATCAGACTCCGACTCTGAAGATCGGGAGTTCAAATCTCCCCGGGCAGGCGTATAACGACAAATAGTGAATAGAGAACAGCTGACATTATTGAAGCCCTGAGCTTCTGCGCTGTTCTTTATTCACTATTCTTTTTATATCAAATAAAAGCGGCAGGCTGCCTGCGCTTTATCCTTCGCTCCAGAGTACGCAGTAGGTCTGAGTTCTTGCCGCAAAATATTCGTTTGAAAGAAGTGTCTGCACCTCTTTCCTTGTGAACCATCCGGCCTCGATCTCCTCCGCATCACTGTCGCTGGGCAATATTTCTCCTTCTGCGGTGCCCTCGATAACTATGGTTTTTTCATTTGAAAATCCCACCGCAGAATAGCATTCCTTCCATACCCTGTCTATGCTTACAAGAGTAAGTCCGGTCTCCTCGCGCAGCTCACGGGCAGCCGCCTGTTCGGGCGTTTCGCCGCTGTCTATAAGTCCTGCCGGAAAATTATATACCCATTCCCCTGTAGCCATACGAAACTCATGGTTCAGCAGGAGCTTTTTCCCGTCAGTGCTGCGTATTATCATTACAACAGCATCTGCTTTACCGCTTCGCAGCCTTTCAAAGCTGTCTATATTGCTGTCGCGGCTTATCATCTCGTAAACCTTGCTGCTGCCGCTTTCGGTTTCATACATAAGATCATAACGGGTAATATATCCGCCGCTGTGTATCTTTCTTATTCCCTTGAATCTCATAACTACACTCCTTTTATATCCTCAAAAAATATACAGTCATGGCTGCACTCGCCGCTGAAAGCTCCCCTGCATATCGGCATACGGCAAAGCTTCTGAGAATCGTCATCGCTGCGTCCTATTCTTTTGCGGACATAGCCTATATTCTCAAAGTTTGACTCCTTGCCGTTTCTGAGAGCGGCACAGGTGTTTATCCAGACAACATTACAGTCGTCATGTGCGCACAGGTCGAAGGACTGCCTGAAATCGTATGATCCCGTGGAATATGACGGTACGATTATCAGTGTAAGCTTGAAGCAGCGCATAAGCTGCTCCATATATTTTGTTGTAAGAAAATCCTTGCATATAAGCACCGCTATCCTGCCTATGCCCTCATGGTGAAATATATTAACTACCATATTCGGCCTTATGCCTTCAAGATATCCCGTACCATCGAACTCGACCCGAAAAGGGTTCTGCTTGCTCTGACGGCAAAGTATACTGCCCTCCCTGTTAAGTATCGTCACCGTGTTCATATTCCTGCTCCATACGGACGGAAGTATTATCATTGCAGGAAAATTTTTTCTTTCATCGGCGTCAAGCTCCTTCAGCCTTGCGCTGATATATCGGGCGGTCTCTTCATTTCCCAGCATTTCAGGAAAAACAACAATATCGCTGTTTTCCTTTGCAGCTTTCACTATTTTTTGCCAGACAGCTTCGTTTTCCGGGCCGCAGCCGCCCTCAGCGCGGCGCACCCTGAAATACTGAACGCTGTCCCTTTCGTAGAGTTCGACTTCTAAATTTGCTTCACGTCTTAGAGGTGTCGCAGCTATCCGCAGTCTTTTATGCTGCGCAAAGCCTGAAAAGAAATCGTCTTTTAAAAAGTAATGCTTGTCAATAAGCTCTCCAAGTATAGTATTCTCAAGCAGCAGGATATTACATAGAAAGTTATCCATACAGTTGCTGCTTTGTGAGAGCCGGTGTTTTCTCTCCCATACACACGAACACCGCGGCAGCAGACCGACGCCTGTTCTTTCGCGGTTGGAATTCAGCACTACAGAAAAGTCGTCCTCCTGCAGCTCATCTATCTTCTCTTGCAGGATATCCCGCATTGCCCCGTCCAGTACCTGAGCAAGACCGATAAGACGGAAAAGCTCTCCGGCAGCTTCAAGCTCTGTAATGCAGTCATCAAGGGCATTGTAAAATTCTTCTGTAGGTTCATGCTTTTTAATGCAGTGTATTACAGGTTCTCCTGCATCTTCATACGGCTCAAAAAGCAAAGGAAGCCTTTTTCTTATGTCCGACATTATATTACGTCGGGCAGCAGCGGTTATGCAGCTGTATCTTACAAACAGCGAATCATCACCGCAGGCTCTGTTTACAAAAGAGCATATTTCCGCCGCAGCATTATATATATGTACCATCCTATCACCTGCCCTTCTTTTATATAGTATATCACACCTCAGAAAAGCTTTCAATACAGTATATAGTCAGGGGCACGGAAATCAATTTAGGCCGGCAGGTCACACGGGGGAAACCCTTTTCCGGCGGAAAAAGGGTTCTCCCCCGGACCCCCTTCCTAAAACCGCTGAATTTGATATGTTTGAGAACAAAATACTACAAAAAGATCATTCTGTATTGG
>CADCKR010000027.1 GCA_902802105.1 uncultured Ruminococcus sp. | reverse complement strand
GGTGCTTTGCAAAAACTTATTTAGCAGACGCTAATTTACTTGCCGCCCGTAGAAGCAGGTGCATCAGCGTCTTTTGACGAACATTCATTGACAGACGCTGATTTACTCGCCGCGGCGGCACGAACTGAGGTATGAGCAAGACAGGCAGCGAATCGGGAGCGGCAGCTTGCCGCCCGTAGAAGCTGGTGCATCCGCGGTGCTTTGCAAAAACTTATTTAGCAGACGCTGATTTACTTGCCGCCCGTAGAAGCAGGTGCATCCGCGGTGCTTTGCAAAGACCTCTTTTACAGGCTCTGCGCCGGAACAAATTTGATTTCCGTGTGAATTGTACTTGAAACATTGCATCTTTAATGGTATAATATTACAGTTAGAGTATTATGCTTTTTTATGATACCGTGATAATTCTATAACGGAAATATATTATTTCTGAGAAAGGGAAGATATTTAAAATGAGAAAAGAAAACAAGTACCGCACACACTACTGCGGTGAGCTGAGAGAGACCGATATCGGAAGTGACGTGAGAGTGGCAGGTTGGGTAGAGAATATCCGTGACCACGGCGGAGTCATGTTCCTTGATATCCGCGACCATTACGGAGTGGTGCAGGTAGTCGTGCACGATGACAGGCTCCTTGAAAATATCAATAAGGAGTGCTCCGTTACCGTCAGCGGCAAGGTGACAAAGCGTGACGAGGATACCATAAACCCGAAGATCGCAACAGGTACGGTCGAGATACATTCAGAGGATATCACGGTGCTTGGCAAGGCTCCGCAGAATCTCCCGTTTGAGATACAGACCTCTACCGAGGTCAAGGAGGATGTGCGCCTGAGATACCGTTTTCTTGACCTCAGAAACAAGAAGGTGCATAACAATATAGTTATGCGTTCACAGCTGATCTCGTTCCTGCGCAGCAAAATGACGGAAATGGGCTTTCTGGAGATACAGACGCCGATACTCTCGTGCTCATCTCCCGAGGGCGCAAGAGATTATCTTATCCCCAGCAGAAAGCATAAGGGAATGTTCTATGCGCTGCCGCAGGCTCCTCAGATATTCAAGCAGCTTCTGATGGTTTCGGGCTTTGACAAGTATTTCCAGATAGCTCCGTGCTTCCGCGATGAGGATGCAAGGGCAGACCGTTCACCCGGAGAGTTCTATCAGCTTGACTTTGAGATGGCTTTTGCAGAGCAGGAGGATGTTTTTGCAGCAGCTGAGGATATACTCTATGCAGCATTTACAAGGTTCTCAAAGAAAGCAGTATCTGAGCCGCCGTTTCGCAGGATCCCCTTTGCTGAGGCTATGCTTGCCTACGGCACCGATAAGCCCGATCTCAGAAATCCGCTGCTTATCAGGGATATCAGCCCGATGTTCGAGGAGACCGACTTCGCACCGTTCAGAAAGAAAACAGTCCGCAGCATAAATGTTCCGGGTGCGGCAGCACAGTCCAAGAAGTGGTTCAGGAATATGGAGGAGTTCGCTCTTTCTATCGGCATGAAGGGTCTGGGTTATGTCAAGGTCAGAGATGATCTTACCTTTGACGGCCCTATAGATAAGTTCCTTAAAGAGGGCGACAGGGAAAAGCTTATAGAGATAAACGCCTCAAAGGCCGGAGACGTCATATACTTCATTGCAGATACAAAGGATATGGCGCCGAAGCTTGCAGGTCAGATCAGGACAGAGGTTGCAAAGCGCCTTGATATGATAGACACGAGCCGTTTTGAGCTTTGCTTCATTACCGACTTCCCGATGTATGAGATAGACGAGGAGACGGGCAAGGTAATATTTACACACAATCCGTTCTCAATGCCTCAGGGCGGAATGGAAGCGCTGCTCACCAAGGAGCCGACAGACGTGCTTGCATATCAGTATGATATCGTGTGCAACGGCGTTGAGCTTTCGTCCGGCGCAGTAAGAAACCACGATCTTGATATTATGGTAAAGGCTTTTGAGATCGCGGGCTATACCGAAGAAGAGCTTAAAACCAAGTTCAGGTCGCTCTATAACGCATTCAAATACGGTGCTCCGCCTCATGCGGGCATGGCGCCGGGTGTGGACAGAATGCTCATGCTTCTTGCAGAGGAAGAAAACATACGCGAGGTAATAGCGTTCCCCATGAACAGCAATGCACAGGATCTGCTTCTCGGCTCGCCTACAGAGGTTACAGAGCAGCAGCTCCGCGAGGTCCATATAAAAATCAGGTGATAATAAAAAAAGGGGGTCTGTAAAATGAAGAGATTTATTAAAAAGACGGCTGCGTGTATGCTTGCTGCACTTATCGCTTTCAGCTGTATGTTTGTGCAGGTGTTTGCTGAGGAAAGCAGCACCGCTGACACATCGGAGAGCAGTAACGCCGGCAGCAAGTCAGACAAAACGGAAAATGCAGGACTGATGAATCTGGATGTGGTTTTCGTGCTTGATGCCAGCGGCTCCATGACAAAATCAGACCCGAAAAAAATAGCTATCGACGCTTACAGGATGTTCGTTGAGCTTCTTGACAACACCTGCGGCATCGGCTACGTAGTATTCTCACATGAGCTGCTCGATACAGGCGATATCGTAGATACCAGCGATAAGGAAGCTCTTGATGTTACCAAAAAGAAAATGGCTTCCGTAAAGTATGACCTTAAAGGCTATACGGATATCGCTCTCGGCCTTACCAAGGCAAAGGATATGCTCACCACTGATGAGATAGAGTCAGACCGCAGAGAAAAGCTCGTCATTCTTCTTACAGACGGTAATACGGCTCTTCCCAAGGGCGGCAGATCGCTTGAAGATTCTAACGATGAACTTGATGCTACGCTTCTTACTCTCCACGACCGTCAGATACCGGTATATTCCATAGGTCTTAATTACAACGGCAAGATGAAGAAGGAGGAGCTTCAGCACATCTCCGAAGAGACAGAGGGCTCATGGCACGAAACCGGCACATCCGAGGAGCTGCTGCAGGTGTTCTCTGAAATATTCGCAAAGGTAAATAAGGTAAGCGGTGAGGAAGGAACCGTAAAGGACGGTCAGATGTCGATAGATGTTACAGACAATACCGTTTCTGACGTAAACCTTATAATAAAGTCTGCGCTTTCTCTCGAAGAACTCCAGCCTGTGCTTGTAAACCCCAACGGCGAAACGATACCGGTGCTCGGCAATGACAGCGTTTCGGTATCTTCTACAGATAACTACTCTATGCTGAAGCTTTCAAAGCCGCTTGAAGGCGAGTGGACGCTCAAATTCAACGGCTACAGCGGAAGTGATATAAACGTCACAAGAATGGACTATTACTCCGTGTATCTTCAGCAGCAGGTAAGAGAGGTCCTGGAGTCCGGCGACGGCATTTCAATAACTGATTATCTGCAAAAGGGCGCAAAGGTATCCATCGAGGCTACAGTAAGAGATCAGGACGGAGTTGTTACCGATAAGGATCTGCTCAAAACTCTTAATCTTGTGGCAACTGTTGCCAAGGAAAACGGCAAGACGACCAATCTTCCCATGATGCCGTCTTTTGAAGAAGGCAAGTATTATGTTGAGTGGGTAGTTGACGATACCGCCAAGGCTGAGATAAAGACAGCGGTTGAGAACTCAAAGTTCAAGAAGGAAACGGCGGGAGATACATATCTTGTTCTTTCGTCCTCCGATTATGTCAATAAGATGATGAGCACCGGACAGTATACAGAGGATTATCTCAGCAAGGTAAGGCTCAGTGACGGCAGAATGGGCAACCAGACCTGGAGCAAGCCGGAGGACAGCGGCAATGCCGGCTTTACGGTAATTATACTTATTGTAGTTATCGCAATGGTGATAGGCGTTATCATTATCATATCTGTCATACGTTCCAAGATACCAGAAAAGGCGCTCGGCGGTGAGGTCAAGTTCCAGGAGCCGTTCCCGCTCAAGGAAAAGGAAGAGGATAAGCCGAAGAAGCCTTTTGTTCCCGAAAAGCCGATCGTCATGCCGGAAGCAAAGGATCCCGACCTTGTAAATTATGAGCTTATAGAGCATGACGATATCGAAAATCTTATCCGCAAGGGTCCGGAGGATGCGTTCAACGCAAACGCCGATGCTTACCAGACGGATGAGAAGCTTGAAGCTCTTGTCAGAAAGGGCCCGGATAATGTATTTGCAGTCGGCACCGACAAGCTGCCCGAAGAAGAGGACGGCGATGAATACGATGACGAGTACGGCGAGGATTACGGCGATGATTACGGTACTCTTGACGAGGAGTACGAGTATGATGACGACGAAGAAGATGACAGTCTGAACGGCGTTATCAAGACTGACGACAACTACGGCGTGAACGGCGGCTTTGCTCAGGACAGCGGCTACGCTCAGGACAACAGCTACGGACTGAACGGCGTTATCAAGACTGACGAAAGCTACGGCATGAACGGCGGTTATCCCCAGAATAACGGTTACGGCATGAACGGCGGCTATCCCCAGAACGGCGGCTACGGCATGAACGGCGGCTATCCCCAGAACAACGGTTACGGCATGAACGGCGGTTATCCCCAGAACAGCGGCTACGGCATGAACGGCGGTTATCCCCAGAACGGCGGTTACGGCATGAACGGCGGTTACAGTCCCGAAAACAACGACCTTAACGATGGTCAGTGATAATCTCCGACAGAGTTTAATTAAAGTTAAAACTATGAATGAGCAGATTTAAAGCTTTTCGTGAAACTGCACAATATTCCGGCGATCCTGACCCCTCCACCGCCTGCGGCAGTTCCCCTCCCCTGAAAGGGGAGGTGGCGCGGACGAAGTCCGTGACGGAGGGGTTCCGAAAGCAAAAGTTTTTGTGCACTTTTCAGATCTGCTCATTTATAGGTTAAAAGTTAAAAGCTGTCCGCGGCGTCAGTCAGAAAAGTTTTTGCAAAGCACCGGGAATATACCAGCTTCTACGGGGATAACTAAGGAATGAGCAGAACAAAGCGAGTGTAAACGAGCGGAGCGCCGGCGAGCCGCCGGTGCCGATTCGCTTCTTGTTTTTCTCATACTTTAGTCAGTGCCGCCAGAGTGAGTAAATCAGCGTCTGCTAAAGAAGTTTCGGCAAAAGACCGCGGATGCACCAGCTTCTACGGGGATAACTAAGGAATGAGCAGAACAAAGCGAGTGTAAACGAGCGGAGCGGACACGGGAGCGCAGGCTCTGCGCCGCCGGCGCTGGCGAGCCGCAAGGTATAAAAAGGGAGTGAATATAATGGTGGAAAAAGAAGAGATAATGAAAATAGCGATATTATCTAAGCTTTTTGTAGCGGATGATGAGATCGAAAAGCTGACGGAGGATATGTCAAGGATAATTTCCTTTGCAGATACTATCAATAATGCTGCTGACGAGGGCGTGGATTTTGATAATATCAATAATCTCTCGAATGTCCTGAGAGAGGATGAGGTCATTCCTTCATACGACAGGGAAAAAATACTCAGAAATGCTAAGGACAGCGACGAAGGCTGCTTCCTTGTCAAGAATATTATGAAATAATACCGTCAGAGGTGAAAAAAATGAGTGAAAGTATGATAGGCAAGCTCCATGCGATGCTTGAAAATAAGGAAATATCCTGCGCGGAGCTTACGCAGGCCTATATTGACGCTGCTAACAGGGATAACAAAGAGCTTAACGCTTATGTTACGCTTACGCCCGAAGCAGCGCTTGAAACGGCTGCGGCTGTTGATAAAAAAATTGCAGACGGTGAAGGTATCGGACTGCTTGAGGGCATTCCGATGACCCTTAAAGATAATATTTCTACAGAAAACATACGGACTACCTGCTGCTCAAAAATACTTGAGGACTATGTGCCGATATATGACGCTTCTGTATGGAAGCTGCTCAAGGCGCAGAACGCTGTCCTGCTCGGCAAGACAAATATGGATGAATTTGCTATGGGTTCATCGTGCGAGACCTCGTATTTCGGCGGCGCAAAAAATCCGCATAATATAAACCACGTTGCAGGCGGCAGCTCCGGCGGCGTTGCTTCGGCTGTCGGCGGCAATATCGCTGTTTACGGCCTTGGGTCTGATACGGGCGGCTCTATCCGTCAGCCGGCAAGCTTCTGCGGCATAGTAGGCCTTAAGCCGACCTACGGCGCTGTATCAAGATATGGCCTTATCGCTTATGCGTCAAGCTTCGACCAGATAGGCCCCATCACCACAAGCGTTGAGGATGCGGCTATCGTTTTTGATGCTGTTTCCGAGTATGACCCGATGGACTCGACCTCTCAGGGACGCAGGGGCGCTCCGGTGTGCGATACACTGAAAAATGATATAAAGGGTATGAAAATAGGCATAGCAAGAGAATATCTTGACGGTGTGCGCGATGATGTAAGACAGGCTGTAGAAAATGCCGCCGATATATACAGGTCGCTCGGCGCTGAGATAGTTTATTTTGACCTGCCTGCCCTTAAATATGCGCTTCCGGTATATTATATTCTTGCCTGCGCCGAGGCGTCTTCAAACCTTGGCAGATATGACGGCATACGCTATGGCTACAAGGCGGGAAGCTACACAGATGTAAACGACATGATAAAAAAGACCCGCAGCACCGGCTTCGGCGATGAGGTAAAGAGAAGGATACTTCTTGGAACATACGTTCTCAGCTCAGGATATTACGATGCATATTACAAAAAGGCGCAGAACCTGAGAGGAACTATCGTCAATGCGTTCAAAAATGCTTTCGGCGTGTGCGACGTGATACTTGCGCCTACAGTGCCGATGACAGCCTTTGAGAACGGTCATGCAGTAAGCGACCCGGTCGAGACTTATCTTACGGATATCTGCACTGTTCCGGTGAATATTGCAGGACTGCCCGGCGTGTCTGTACCCTGCGGATATAATGCAAAGGGTATGCCTATCGGTATGCAGCTTATCGGCAATACCTTCTGCGAGGCAAAGATACTCAATGCTGCATGGCAGTATGAAAACGCTGCAAATATTTACAGGGCTGCCGATTTCGGCGTAAAGCTCTGAGTACGGGAAAGGAATGAAGCTGATATGAAATATGAACTGGTAGCAGGCTTTGAGACTCATGTGGAGCTTGCAACAAATACAAAGATATTCTGCTCCTGTACTACTCAGTTCGGAGGAGAACCCAATACACACTGCTGCCCGATATGCATCGGACTTCCCGGTACTCTGCCGAAGCTCAATAAAAAGGTAGTGGAATATGCTATACGCGCAGGTCTTGCCACCAACTGCGAGATAGCGGAGATATCCAAGATGGACAGAAAGAACTACTGCTATCCCGACCTGCCAAAGGCTTATCAGATATCGCAGTATGATATGCCGCTGTGCAATCACGGATATATAGAGCTTTCCAACGGCAGAAAAATACGCATACTGCGCATACACATAGAAGAGGACGCCGGCAAGCTTGTTCACAGCAGGGGCAGTACGATGGTAGACTACAACCGCGGCGGCGTACCGCTTATCGAGATAGTTTCCGAGCCGGATATACGTTCGGTGGACGAAGCAAGGGAGTATGTAGAGAAGCTCCAGCTCATCATGCGCTACATAGGCGTTTCTGACTGCAAGATGCAGGAAGGCTCCATGCGCTGTGACGTTAATATTTCAGTGCGTCCTGAGGGCAGCGAAAAGTTAGGCACCAGAACCGAGATAAAGAACATGAACTCTATCAACTTTATCGCCAAGGCTATGGAGTACGAGTTCGGCCGTCAGGTAGACCTCATCGAGAGCGGAGAAAAGGTAGTGCAGGAAACACTGCGCTATGACGATGTTACCAACACGACCTCCGGCATGAGGGGCAAGGAGGACGCAAACGACTACCGTTACTTCCGCGATCCCGACCTTGTGACCATTAATGTGCCGAGAGAAAAGGTGGATGAAATAAAGGCTTCTCTGCCTGAGCTTCCCTTTGCAAAGCAGAAAAGGTACATTGAGGAGCTTGGCATACCCGAAAAGGATGCAGCTCTGCTTGTAAAGTACAGGAGGGTAGCGGAATATTTCGAGAAGGCTATTGAGGGCACCAAAACCCCGAAGACCGCTTCAAACTTCATTATCGGGCAGATATTCAGGTCGGTAGAGAACGAAGCGGAGAAGGAAGCCTTTGATATAAAGGTATCCGCCGAGAGCCTGAATGAGCTTATAAAGCTTATTGACAGCGGCAAGATACGCATGAACCTTGCAAAGACAACTCTTGACAAGATGCTTGAGACCGGAAAGAAGGTCAGCGAGCTGATATCTGAGAGCGACATGGCAGGGCTTGACGACAGTGCCCTTGATGATCTGTGCAGGCAGGCTGTAGAAGCAAACCCGAAGGCTGTTGCAGACTTTAAAAACGGCAAGGAGAAGGCTATAAAGTCAATAGTCGGCTTTGTTATGAAGAACAGCCGCGGCAAGGCAGATGCAGTTGCCGCCGAGGAAAAAATAAAGTCAATAATACAAAATTGATCTGCACGGAAATCATTTTTGACCGACGGTTACACGGGGGGCGGCAAGCTGCCGCTCCCTTTTCCGTTTTGCTCGTTTACACTCGCTTTGTTCTTCTCATTGCGGCAAGCTGCCGCCACCGATTCAGCGCAGAGCCTGCGCCCCAATTCAGCGCAGAGCCTGCGCACCATTTTTCTCATACCTTAGTTAGTACCGCCGGGTTGAGCGGATCAGCGTCTGTAAAAGAATGTTTGTCAAAAGACCGCCGGCAAAAAAGGCTCCTGCCCTTGGGGGAGGAGCCTTTCAGGTTCACATGAAAGATGCAACAAAAAGCGCCCCGATCTCTCGGGACGCTTTTGTTGTGATACGATCTGTCCGGAAGCAGGGAACAGGGGATCACTCCTGCTCTTCCTTCATCTTTGCATAGCACTCGCTGCAATATACAGGGCGATCATCGCGCGGATTGAAAGGAACTCTTGCTTCCTTACCGCAAGCTGCACATACTGCTGTGAACATCTCACGCTCAGGCTTCTGTGCGTTCTTTCTTGCGTTACGGCAAGCCTTACATCTCTGCGGCTCGTTTTCAAAGCCCTTTGATGCGTAAAATTCCTGTTCGCCGGCTGTGAAAACAAATTCAGCGCCGCATTCCTTGCAGATGAGAGTCTTATCCTCGTACATTTGATTTACCTCGCTTTGGTATTTTTAATTTTCGCCCTCGGACGGAATTGCACCGCCACCTCTGATCTTACTTAATTAATTGGAATAAAAAAATAAAGTCAACGCTCTCCTGAAATAAGCTACACGGGCATATCCTTCAAGGCTCGCAGTTTTTTTCTTATGCGCTGCATCGCATTGTCACACGATTTGCGTGTTATGCCGAGCCGCTGCGCTATATCATCATAGCTCAGACCTTCAAGGTACAGGTCAAGCACCCTGCTCTCGCTGCTGCTCAGCTTGTTGCGAAGAAATTCATAGAATGCTTTCAGACTTTCGCTCATTATCACGGCATTGAGCGGGTCTGTCTCAGGCGCGGACGGTATCTCGTGCTCGTCCTCGATAGAGCCTGCATCCACATTCCTTTTTTTCATGGTCTGGTGATGCCTTACGGCAGAGATCATTCTGTTCCTGACGCACACGCCCGCATAAGTGCGGAAGGCTGCGTCTGCATTCTCATCGTAGGTCATGGCTGCATTGTGCAGAGCGATAAGCCCCTCCTGAAAGAGATCATCGCTGTCGATACCGTTTACGGCAAATCTTGATGCATACTTTTTCAGCATCAGATAATAACGTGAAGCGATCACCCTGAATGCAGACTCATCGCCGGCTCTGCAAAGCCTGCAAAGCTCGTTGTCGTCATGAAGCTGAGCATTGTTAAAACCAAGATCACCAAGCATTGCCACACCTCGTTACCAAGCATTGCCACACCTTGTTTTCTACCACACTATACACTATACACTATTTTGGACGATTAGTCAATATTTTTTTTGGTTTTATTCAGGAAAAACAATTATTATCATTTATGCCATTTACCGCCAATTAAAAACACAGTGCTTCCGTAAAGCAGCATTTGTATCTCGGTTATGATGAGTTTTACACCAAGGTCAAACTACGGCAATGACTGCCGAATGAGCAATAAGGAGCGACGCCAACCAACTAACGCCGTTGTTTGACAGTTGTAGGCAGCGGGAGCGGAGTCGGGTGCGGCAGCTTGCCGCCGTGACAGCGTCCTGTTCAGGCGTTGCGCCAGTATTTACGGTCGAGAGTGCGGTATTGTATCGCTTCGAGTATATGTTTGCGCCCGATGTTTCTGCTTTCGGCCATATCGGCGATAGTGCGTGATATCTTGATAAGCCTGCTCACACCTCTTGCGGTAAACCCGAAAACATCAAAGGCCTTTTCTAAAACGTCGTTTGCATCATCGTCAAGCTGACAGAATTCGTTCATCCTGTGCGGAGAGATGCGGGCGTTGCAGGTGATATTTGTGCCCTTGAAGCGCTCGACCTGTATCTGTCTTGCGGCATCGACGCGGGCTTTCACCTCGGCTGAGGTCTCCTGTTCGCTTTTATCGCTGAATGATTTGTAATCCAGCGGCAAGACCTCAACATGAAGATCCATCCTGTCGAGAAGAGGACCCGATATTTTGGAAAGATACTTTTTTACTGTCTGAAGCGAGCAGGTGCACTTGTTTGAGGGATGACCGTAGTATCCGCACGGGCATGGGTTCATTGCCGCCACGGCCATAAATGAGCAGGGGTAGGATATAGTCGCATTTGCGCGTGATATCGTGACGGAAGCGCTTTCCATAGGCTGTCGGAGAATTTCCATCGACCTCTTGTTGAATTCGGGCAGTTCATCAAGGAAAAGCACACCGTTATGAGCAAGGGATATCTCACCGGGGTGGGGGATAGTACCGCCGCCGCTCAGACCTGCTGATGAAACGGTATGGTGTGGGCTTCTGAACGGTCTTTTGGTTATCAGCGGCATATCCTTAGAGAGAAGTCCGGCGATGGAATGTATTTTTGTGGTCTCGATCATCTCATCAAAGGTCATATCCGGCAGGATAGTGTTAAGGCGGTTGGCAAGCATACTTTTTCCGGTGCCGGGGCTTCCTATGAAAAGTATATTGTGTCCGCCGCAGGCAGCGATCTCAAGCGCGCGTTTTGCTTTTGTCTGCCCCTTTACGTCGGCGATGTCGATATCGTAGAGCATCTGTGAGGGCTGAGGGATAAACTCAGGCACAGGCTCGATTTTTTTGATATTGCGCAGATGCATCACAAGCTCCTGCACGTTTGAAACGGGTATTATGCTTATTCCCGTTACAACGGAAGCTTCGGGAGCGTTTTCAGCCGGAACGTAAAATTTACGTATACCAAGGCGTTTTGCCTCTATTGCCATCGGGAGCAGACCGTTTACGCGGCGCACCTCACCGCCGAGCGAAAGCTCGCCGATGAATGCAGAATCGCCTATATCGGGCGACATTGCGCCTGCCGCGATGAGCACCGAAAGAAATATGGGAAGGTCATATAATGCGCCGCGTTTTTTTACATCAGCCGGCGCAAGATTGACGATCACCCTGCTGTAAGGGAACTCAAAGCCGCTGTTTTTTATAGCGGATCTTACTCTGTCGCGTGATTCCTTTACAGAAATGTCGGGCATACCAACAACTTCAAAGCTGCCGATACCCTTTGATATATCGGTCTCGACACGCACTTCATACGCATCCATCCCGAACAGTCCCATACTTTTTACCTGTACTATCATCCATAAAACACCTCCCATTGGCGCCGGCGGCTCGCCGGCGTCTGCTAAAAAAGTTTTTGCAAAGCACCGCGGATGCACTAGCTTCTACGGGCGGCAAGCTGCCGCTCCCGATTCGGCACAGCAAGTAAATCAGCGTCTGTAAAAGAAGTTTTTGCAAAGCACCGCTGATGCACCTGCTTCTACGGGAATGACTGCCGAATGAGCAGAACAAAGCGAGTGTAAACGAGCGGAGCGCCGGTGATCAAAAGTCGTCGGTGGTATAATCTTCAAGGTCGGGCATACCGGCATCGACAAATTCGCTCTGGCGCATCTTCATGCGGATGCGATCCTGCTCGACCATTTCCGAAAGCTTGTCCTTGAACTCGCGGGAATGCTTGATGTTCTTTATAACAAGCACAGGGGTCGTCTTGTCTCTTGCGTGTACAACTATGGTGCCAAGCTTGAAGATCTTCTGAAACAGCGCCCTTGAATATGTGATGTCAACTATCCTGTAAAGCAGTATTTCGTTTTCAATGCTCTTGAAAAGACCTGTCTCGATAACAAGCTTCTTTTTTCTCAGATTGTACTTTGTGAATGTCCACGGGATGCCGAAGAATCCCCATCTCTTGCGTTCTCTCATTATGAGATCGTTTTCCTGATCTGCCATAAAAATACCTCCCGGATGTCACAGCCTTCCAACCGATCATGACATCCGAAAGACTGCGCTTTATTTTGTACGGTGCCGGACTGTATCGCCGGCACCGATCTTTATATCTGACTGCTTGTCAGTCGCCGAAGCTTATGCCGATATCCTTTGCGGCCTTGATGATCTTGCTGTTTGTCGGCACCTCTTTGAGCTTGCCTGCGACCTCGGAAAGCGGAACGGGTACTACCTTGCCGTCTACCATGCCTGTCATAAAGCCGTACTTTTCTTTAATGATAAGCTTTGCAGCAGCCGCGCCGAAAAGCGTGGTGATGTAGCGGTCGTAAGCATCCGGACTGCCGCCTCTCTGGAAATGACCGGGCACAGTTACCCTTGTCTCCTGACCGGTAGCTTCCTCGATCTCGTGAGCGATCTTGTAGGAAATGGACGGATACATCAGGTTTGCGATAGCTTCCTTCTTCTGCTTCTTGGGCATCTCGGCTATTTCCTTTGAGACAGCGCCCTCGGCTACAGCAAGGATAGAGAAGGTCTTGCCCGA
The DNA here is from genome assembly GCA_902802105.1 of uncultured Ruminococcus sp. Taxonomy (GTDB): domain Bacteria; phylum Bacillota; class Clostridia; order Oscillospirales; family Acutalibacteraceae; genus UBA1213. The sequence goes on along the minus strand of CADCKR010000027.1, from coordinate 17,636 downwards.
CTTTGTGCGGTTCTTGATGCACTCGATAACCTTGTTGATATCGTATGGTATCTCCGGGATAAGTATGATATCCGCGCCGCCTGCGATACCTGCATTGAGGGTGAGCCAGCCTGCCTTGTGTCCCATGCATTCAACGATGAAAACACGGCCGTGAGATGTAGCTGTTGTATGGATGCAGTCGATAACATGAGTTGCGATATCAACAGCGCTCTGGAATCCGAAGGTAACGTCTGTGCCCCAGATATCGTTGTCGATAGTCTTTGGCAGTGTAACAACATTCAGTCCTTCCTCAGAGAGCATATTTGCGGTCTTGTGGGTACCGTTGCCGCCAAGTATAGCAAGACAGTCAAGCTTCATCTGAGCATAGTGCTTTTTCATTTCGGCTACCTTGTCGATGCTTGTTTCCTCGTCCACCACACGCATGAGCTTGAACGGCTGACGGGATGTTCCAAGGATGGTTCCGCCCCTTGTAAGGATGCCGGAAAAGTCCTCAGGCTGCATCAGGCGGTATTCGCCGTGAATAAGTCCTCTGTAGCCGTCGACGATGCCGTAGATCTCAACATTCTTGCCGTAATACTCATAAAGACCCTTTGCGATGCCTCGTATTGCGGAGTTAAGACCCTGACAGTCGCCGCCGCTTGTGAGAATGCCAACTCTTTTCATTAATGATACACTCCTTTGCTGATTTGAATATATATTATTATTTTACAACACTTTCCATTATTTTACAATCATAAAATGTAAATTTTTTTGCATTTTGCCTGCGCCGCCTGCTTTTCTCATTCCTTAGTTAGCGCCGCCGGAAAATTAGTTAGGATTTAGGAGTTAGGAGTTAGGAGTGTGGAGTGTAAACTGTATGAGCATAAAAAGAAGTAACCGCTCTGTCTGCGCTTAGAGCGGTTACTTTTGTAACTTAAACCTAAGGGGACAACCGTAATTGGCTGACCGCCTTGTTCTGTTTATATTATACCACATTTTGCGAAGTTGTCAAGCAGCTTGCTGCGAAAGAAGCTTGACAGCGATACACCTAATATTGTAAAATAATTTTGCAAGGCGATCAGCCTGCGGATTGCGGTTAGTCCCCTATTTTATAAAAGGGGGCGAAAGCTTTATAAAGCCCCCTTGAAAAAAAGGGGGTGAGTGAATATGATTACATATAGTGAGATACTTCAAACTATAAGCATCATAGTCGCTGTCGCTGCTTTTATTATAACAGCAATAAAAGCCAATAACGACATAAAAAAGAAGTAACCGCTCTCTGTACCATTAGAGCGGTTACTTCGTTAACCTAAACTCTAAGGGGACAACCGTAATTGGCTGACCGCCTTGTTCTGTTTATATTATACCACATTTTGCGAAGTTGTCAAGCGGCTTGATGCGAAAGAAGCTTGACAGAAATACACTTAATAAAGTTAAAATCTGTCCGCAGCGTTTGCTAAAGGAGTTTCGTCAAAAGACCGCGGATGCACCAGCTTCTACGGGCGGCAAGCTGAATTATTCGCCGAAGTATCTTTTAAGGAGACCTGCGAAGCCGGCACCGTGACGAGCCTCGTCCTTTGCCATCTCGTGAACGGTGTCGTGGATAGCATCAAGATTCTGAGCCTTTGCCTTCTTTGCAAGTTCAAACTTGCCTGCACACGCGCCTGTCTCGGCGTCTACACGCATCTGGAGATTCTTCTTTGTGTCAGCATAAAGGACCTCGCCTACAAGCTCTGCAAATTTTGCGGCGTGCTCTGCTTCTTCAAAAGCATACTTTGTGAATGCTGCTGCGATCTCGGGATATCCTTCTCTGTCAGCCTGTCTTGCCATTGCAAGATACATTCCTACCTCACTGCACTCGCCGTTGAAGTTAGCGATAAGCTCCTTGTATATCTCAGGATCAACACCCTTTGCAACGCCTACCTCGTGTACTGTAGCATAAGAGCCTGTTGAACTCATTTCCTTGAACTTATCCTTGGGCGCCTTACAGACAGGGCACTGCTCCGGAGCCTCTGCTCCTTCGTAAACATAACCGCATACAGAACATACAAACTTTTTCATTTTGGTTTCCTCCGTTTTTTATTATTTATTATTTATTTCAGGTACCCTGCGGGCACCGAAAAACCGGTTTTCAGCGGAGCGCGCTTTGCTTCCTGCGGCACTTCCTGCATATTCCGTAAAAAACAACACTGTAGCTGTCTACCTTGACGCCGCACTCCTTCTCAACATATAGACAGGTGTTTTTGTCAAAGAGGTTTATACCGCCCGGAACGTCTATTATCGAAAAGCAGCACTCACATACAAAATGTGAATGCGGTGAGGTGTCGAAATCGAACCGCTCATGCCCGTTGAATACTCCGAGCGACTTTATCTTGCCGTTTTGCTTGAAAATATTGAGATTACGGTATACCGTCCCGAGACTGAGATCGGGTATCTCCTGCTTCAGCTGCTCATATATCCACTCGGCGGAAGGATGGGTGTCGGCAGAGGATATAGCTCTGTAGATCGCTTCACGCTTTGCGCTGAAATTCCTTTTATTATCCACATACCTCACCTCTCACCCCAAAACAATAATAATTCCTGTTTATATATCAAATAATAACATATTTTTGCTTTCATGTAAATAGCTTTGATATAATTGTTTTATTTTCTTTATATTACGCGGACATATTCCGACGAAACATAGCCCCTTACCCCGCTGTAAATGGTAAGATACCATGCACCCTCAGCCGAGATAAGCGGTATGACCGTGCCGTCGGGTATTTTGCCCTTTACTGCGGAATTGACTGTCGGCTCGGCACGTATATTAAGGTTGGCTCCGTCAGTATTTACAACGCCGTTCCTTGAACCGTCCGGCATGATTATCTCAACGCCGAGATAATCTCCGAGTGAAAGCGCAAGATTTTCCGCGATAACGCCTATATTTTCCCTTATCCAGTCAGCATCCTGCTCGTTGTCGTGATAGGCTGTCTCTATGAGTATTGCGGGAGCGCGGGTCTTCACTATCTCGCCGAGGGTAGTTGTAGGAACTGTTTTTACAAGGTCAGGCAAAGGATATATCTCTTTCAGGCCGTTTGCAAAAATATCAGCCGCCCTCATGCCCTCTTTGCTGCCAGGATAGTAATATACCTGACTGCCCCTTACCCTGCCGGAGCTTTCTGCCGGAGCAGCATTTGAGTGCAGTGCAAGGTGCAGCTTGTAGCTGTCTGAATTTGAGCTTCTCACGGAATCAAGAAAGCTGCCGCCCGTATCGTTTCTGCCGTAGCTTATGCCGCTCGATTCAAGATAAGGCAGCATAGCATCAATTATGACGTTCATGTAGTATTCCTCGTTTCCGCCGCCTGTATAAGGATTATACTCCTGTGTTGACGGGCTAAGAAAAACCTGTGGCATAATATCTCCTCCTGAAATACAAATGCTCAGCTCATCAGAGCTTATCCCTGAAAAATTCCTCGGCCGGCCGCTCTCCGTCCCTCAGAAAACGATGGACGGAATAAAGCTCCTCAGCTGATGAAAGCAAATTTATCTTTTCCTCACAGTCAAGAGCGCAGCTGAAGCCCTCGGCTCTTACGATTTTTTCCGTATCCCCGCTTTTTGCTCCAAAGGGATAGGTAAAGCAGCCGATATCTTCTCCTGCGGCAGCTCTCATACATTCCCGGAAGCTTTTTATATCCCCGCTCAGACGGCTAACATATTCCTTGTCGCTTTCGTCCGGTCTTTTCTGCACACCCTGCACTCCGCCCTCAAGCGAATGCAGCCGATAGGTGTGATAAGCTATCTCAACAAGCCCTGAGTCGTGCATTTCCTTTAGCTGATCTACGGTACACTGCGAATAGAACTCGTCCTGATGCTCCTCGGATGCGGCACTCTCGCAGGCCTGACCTATCGGCGACACTACAGCCCTGCATCCGTATTTTTTCAGCAGCGGAAAAGCATAAAGATAATTATTGTAGTACCCGTCGTCAAAGGTAAGCATCACCGGCTTATCCGGCAAAGGCGCACCTTTGCGGAAATGATCCGTCAGGTCCTTTGTCACTATCGTGTGATAGCCGTTTTCCGTCAGAAAGCGAAGGTCGTCCTCAAGATACTGCGGGTCTATGAAATACCTGTTCTGCTTTGAGCTGTCCTTTATAAGGCCGTGATACATAACAACGCAGAGTCTTACCGGTTCCGGCGCATCCGGAGCAGAACTGACTTCACCTGAGGTATCCGGCAAGGCGCCGGAAATGGCGCCGGAATAAACATCTGCATAAGCATCCTGACGCGCTCCGTCTCTGACCGATGAGAAGAGCATCACCGCTGCGATACCCGACAAACAGATCATCACCGCCGCCGCTGTTGCCGCCCGTATCCTGTGCTTTATCTGAAACACTTTAAGAAACAACGCTGTCACCTGCCGCTTGTATGATTTGTAAAATTTTTGATAATATTATATATAAAATATTGCCATTAATATTTTTTTATGTTATAATAACACATAATTGTTTTTCTGTGCGAGCACATTCTGTTTGAAAAAAGTGAGCGTGATACTGATGGCTGATAAGATAAAAAAGGGCAGGTTTTCCGACTTTTTTGTCGGTACTCCCGCCTACAACAACGACAAGGACTATGCGGCCTATGCGGCTCTTACTGCTCCGCTTAATATGTTCTTCCTGATATGTCTTGTTCTGCATACGGGATATATTATAATGTTTTCGCTGAACAGGATACTTATCCTGCAGATCTTTGACTTTGTATCCGTAATTCTTTATGCGACCTTTGTTATCCTGCTGAAATACTTCAAGGGTTCGTGGTTTCCGTGTACTCTGCTGACGGTAGGCGAGCTGTTCCTTCATCAGATATGCGCCGTTGCGCTGTTCGGGCTGGAGCCGGGCTTCCAGTATCTTATGATACCCCTGATGTTTCTTATGGTATTCATCAGCAAGCGCGGGCGGATGATAAAAATCCTGCGCCGGGCAGTAATGATCCTTTCGGCCTTTACATTTATATTCCTTGTAGTTTATTTTAATGACTACATACCGCCTTACGAGCTCGGCCAGCAGAACAACACTGTTTTGCTGATCGTAAACTGCATCACAAGCTTTCTTGCTACTGCCATCTATGCGGGCAGGGTATATATCTCTACCGACACAAAGCGCAGTCAGCTTGATGAGAGTGTTGACGAAAAGATCGCAAGGATCGAAAGAATGCAGAACCAGATGGTTATCAGCTTTGCAAACATAATAGAAGCCCGTGACGGCAGTACCGGAAAGCACGTTCTGCGCACGAGCGAATATGTTCAGGCTCTTGTTTTCGAGCTTCAGCGCCGCGGCAACTACAGTGAGACCCTTACTGCCAAATACGCAAAGAACACTATCCTTTCAGCGCCTCTGCATGATATCGGCAAGATCACTGTGCCCGATTCCATTCTTTTAAAGCCCGGCAAGCTTACGGACGAAGAATTCAATGCGATAAAGAATCACACTAGGAACGGCAAGAAGATCATTGAAGAATCCATGGCAACCATTGAGAACGAGGATTTTCTTGAGGTTGCCAAGGCTGTTGCCCTCTACCATCACGAATGCTGGAACGGCGCAGGATATCCTTACGGCATCAAGGGGTTTGACATTCCGCTTTGCGCAAGGATAATGACGATCGCTGATGTATTTGATGCTCTTGCGGCGAAGCGCGTATACAAAAAGGCCATGCCGATCTCTGAGGTTTTCGACATCATTCGTTCAGAGCGCGGCAAGAAGTTTGATCCCGTAGTGACCGATGCCTTTCTCGGCATCCAGGATCAAATAGCCTCCAGTAAAACAACGGCGTTAGTTGGTTGGTGTCGCTCCTTCTTGCTCATTCGGCAGTCATTCCCGTAGAAGCTGGTGCATTCGCGGTGCTTTGCAAAAACTTTCTTTAGCATACGCTTCGGACAGCTTTTCACTTTTAACTTTTAACTAACCACTATTCACTATTGCTGTCAAGCTTCTTTCGCATCAAGCTGCTTGACAACTCCGCAAAATGTGGTATAATATAAACAGAACAAGGCGGTCAGCCAATTACGGTTGTCCCCTTAGATTGTTTCATTTAAGTAACCGCTCTAAGGCTAGACAGAGCGGTTACTTCTTTTTATGCTCATCTATGTATTTGAGTATTGCAAATACCAGACGAGCTATAGATACTATTACTGATACAGTAACTATAATATTGCTGTATGTAATCACAGTATCACCCCCGTTTCCGAGGGCTTTTTTGAAGTGCGCCCCCAGTCGTTGTTTATTTTCAACTTTCGGGGACTAACCGCAATCCGCAGGCTGATCGCCTTGCAAAATTATTTTACAATATTAAGTGTATTTCTGTCAAGCTTATTGTAATAACATAAATAAAACGTCGGGGATGCATATTTCTTGCATTTCCGACATGATGCCGAGATTATAATTTTACCGTAGCAGAAATTGAAAGGAGTCTCTGAGGATGTTTTCAAGGGATATCGGAATTGATCTTGGCACCGCCAATACATTAGTATATATGAAAAATAAAGGGATAGTCATGCGAGAGCCGTCTGTCGTTGCTGTTGATATGCACAGCGATACTGTTCTTGCAGTGGGCAGGGAAGCCAAAGAAATGATAGGCAGGACCCCCGGCTCGATAGCCGCCGTCAGACCGCTGAAGGACGGTGTTATCGCTGATTTTGACATTACTGCGGCAATGCTTGGCAGGTTTATAAGGAAGGTCGTGAGGGCTTCCGCTTTCAGCAGGCCGAGGGTAGTTGTGTGCATACCTTCGGGCTGTACCGAGGTGGAGAAGCGCGCCGTTGAGGATGCAGTGCATCAGGCGGGTTCAAAGCAGGTAGAGCTGATACAGGAGCCGATGGCTGCGGCTATCGGTGCGGGTCTGCCCGTAGAGGAGCCTGCGGGCAGCATGGTGGTGGATATAGGCGGCGGAACCTCAGAGGTGGCGGTGATATCTCTTGATGATATAGTTACAGCCTGCTCGGTGCGTGTTGCCGGAGATAAATTTGACGAGGCTATAATGCAGTATGTCAAGAAAAAATACAGCCTGCTTATCGGTGAGCGTACAGCCGAGGCGATAAAGCTTGAACTCGGTTCGGCCTATCCCTTTGAGGGCGAGGGCAAGCTGAGGATAAAAGGCCGCAGCCTTGCGGACGGTATGCCCGGAGATATCGTCCTTACGGCTGCCGAGGTGCGCGACGCTCTTGCGGAACCGCTGAGCGTCATAATAGAGGCTATCCGCACAACTCTTGAACAAAGCCCGCCGGAGCTTTCTTCGGATATTATTGATAACGGCATAGTCCTTACCGGAGGAGGAGCGCTGCTTCGCGGGCTTGAAAAGCTTGTTGCGCAGGAAACGGGTATGCCCGTGCGGACGGCCGATTCTCCGCTTGACTGTGTTGCCGAGGGCGCAGGCCGCCGCCTTGAACGCATGACGTCACGCAGGAAAAGACAAAGGTGAACGGTATATTCAGGAGCAGGGGAGTAAGGGTGCTTTCCGTGCTGCTGCTGATTTTTCTGACGCTTATCCTCATATCCTCCGGAAACGAATATGTGAGCGGCTTTATATCGGATTATGTGGTAATGCCCGTTCAGCAGCTTGCAGCCGGAGACGGCGAAAGTCCTTTCAAGCTTTCTTCTCCGCCGAAAAGCCGCGGACAGCTTGAAGGTGAAGCTTCAAGGCTCAGAGAGGAAAACCGCAGTCTTCGTGACAAGCTTGTTGATTATTATGAGGTAAAGGCCGAAAATGAAGAGCTGCGCAGGTTTTACGGCTTGAAGCGGAACGATATGTCGCTTTCGCTGCTGCCCGCTTCGGTGACAGGCCGTGACCCGAATGAGGATTTCGGCGCTTTTACGCTGAATAAGGGATCTTATGACGGCGTTGAGCTTAATGCTCCCGTTGTGACCGAAAACGGGCTTGTCGGCTTTGTAAGCAGGGTATCGTCAAGGTCGTGCAGGGTAACTACTCTGCTTTCACCTGATGCCGGTGTAGGCGCCGCAGTCATCGGTTCAGGCGACAGCGGCATTATCAGCGGAAATGCTTCGATATCTGATGACGGGCTTACGAGGATGATAAACCTTCCTGCTCTGAATAAGATACAAAAGGATGATATCGTTGTCACATCGGGCTGCGGCGGCAGGTTTCCGGAAAATCTGAAAATAGGCAGCATAATCAGTACCGGCACAGACTCATATACATCAATGCCCTATGCTGTAGTGCGGCTTTTTGATGATGTACATAACGTCAGCAGCGCGGCGGTAGTTCTGGATTTTTCTTCAAAGGGAGATATCGACAAGTGAACAGGCTCAGTATAATAAGATATTTACTGTATTCTCTTGAAATATTCATTACTCTGCTCATGCAGTCTGTTCCGTACCCTGTATTTGAGCTTTACGGAGCTAAAGCGCTGTTTCTGCTGCCGGCTGCGGTGACTGCCGCGGTGTTTGAAAATGAGGTCCCGGCGGTAATTATAGCAGCGGTCTGCGGCGTTCTTGCGGATATATCATACAGCGGCACTATAGGTCTGTTTTCGGTCATGCTTACGGTCGGGTGCTTTGGTGTGAATATTATTTTCGACAGGCTTTTTACCGAAAGGCTGATCACAGTCATGCTTGTGTCCGGCGCGGTGATAATTGTACTTTTGCTTATGCATTTCCTGATATACTGCGTTTTTGCGGGGTACAGCGATTTGCAGCGGCTTTTTGCAGGGCACTGTATGCCAAGGACTATGCATACCCTGCTTGCCGTTCCGGTGTTTTATTATGCAAACAGGCTCATAAGCGGCAGGACAAGACGTCCGGCAAGAAAAAATACAGTGCGGAGGTGGCATTGAGAGTTGAAAAAAAGCAGTACGGGGAAGAGGCTCTCTGTCCTTTCGGGTATGACCCTTACGCTTGCGGCGGTATTCCTTGCAAGGCTTATACAGTGGCAGATAGTGCAGTCGGATATGTACAGGAGCATGACGGACGGCAGAGAGCTTTATACCGTTGCAGGAGATGCTGTGCGCGGAGAGATATTTGACGTTAACGGCGAACCGCTTGCAGTCAACCTTACCGGCCGCAGGATAGTATTCAACAGGCTGTACATAAAAAGCAGTGAGCTGAACGGCATTATAGAGCGGGCGCTTGACCTTGCCGGAAAATGCGGCGAGAGCTGGGAGGACGAGCTTCCGGTGATCGTTGATGCAGACGGTGATTTTGCCTTTAAGGGCAGGGGTGAAGCGGCGGCAGACCTGCGGAAAAGGTACGATCTGCCCGAAAACGCAGATGCGGCGGAATGTATGAGGGCTTTGGCGGAAAGGTACGGCTGTGAAGGGATGACCGGCAAAAAGCTGCGCGATGTGGTAAGCGTCCGTTATAATATGGAGAGAACAGACTACAGCGGAGAGCACCCGTATATTTTTGCACAGAATATCAGTGAGCGTTCAATGGCTGTAATATCCGAGCAGATGAGCGATGTAAGGGGCGTAACGGTAGAAGCGGCGGCGGTAAGGACGTATCTTAACGGTACGGCGGCGCCGCATATAGTAGGGATCACGGGACTTATTTCTCAGGAGGAATATGAGGATCTGAGGAATAAGGGCTATTCGTATAATGACAGGGTGGGCAAGAGCGGGATAGAGGCAGCTTTTGAGGATACTCTAAGGGGTACTGCCGGCAGCCGCGTCTACGAAAGGGACAGTGACGGCAGTGTCCGCCTTGTGTCGGAGGAAGCCGCAAGACCGGGAAATTCTATATATCTTACCATAGATGCAAGGCTGCAGGCGGCTGCGCAGAAGGCTCTGAGGGAGGCCGTACAGCAGGCAAACGATTATGCCGTACAGACCGGAGATGAAAGCATGGGCGCCGACTGCGCAGGAGGCGCTGCTGTCGTGCTGAATGTAAAGGATTTTTCGGTGCTGTGTGCGGCAAGCTATCCCGGATATGACCTTGAAAGATATTATGACGACTATGAGCAGCTTTCAAATGACAGCGCTGCTCCGCTGTTTGACAGAGCCTTTGCGGGCGCGCTGACTCCCGGCTCAGTATTTAAGCCGCTTGTTGCGTCGGCGGCTCTGCAGGAGGGAAAAATAACCCCTGATACAAGGATAAACTGCAGCGGAGTATATACGAAAGGCGGCCTGAGACTGTGGTGCATGGGCTTCCACGGCGATCAGGACATGGATCATGCGATGGTCGATTCATGCAATGTTTACTTTGCAGAGGCAGGCAGGCTTCTCGGCATAGAAAAGCTTGACAGCTATGCGCTCAGGTGCGGACTCGGAGTAAAGACCGGCGTTGAGATATATGAAAGCGCCGGAACTCTTGCCGGCCCTGAGCTGAGCAAGCTTACGGGTACGCCCTGGTATCCGGCTTCGGTGTCTCCTGCGGCGATAGGGCAGTCTGACAATCAATTCACACCGCTGCAGCTTGCGGCTTATGCGGCAGCTCTGGCAAACAACGGCAGGCGGCTGAAAACCCATGTCGTAGACAGGATAGTCGAGTACGGCAGCAACAGGACGATATACAGGGCAGAGCCTGAGCAGGCTGACGATATGGGTGTAAGCCGTGAAAATCTTGACGCCGTAAGGCTTGCTATGCTTCATGCCGCAGAGAGCTATGCTCCGCTTGAAGGCTGTTCCGTAAGTGTTGCCGGAAAGACAGGCACGGCCGAAAACGGCGGCTCTGACCATGCGAATTTTATATGCTTTGCGCCATACGATCAGCCCGAAATAGCCGTAGCCGTGATGATAGAGCACGGAGCAAAAAGCTATACGGCAGTAAATGCCGCAAGAAAAATACTTGACGAATACTTCCTGAACGGCGGCAGGACCCCGCACCGTTCACATGATCCGTGAAGAAAATAGCTGTCACATAAAAACCGGCTTATCTATGCGCTCTGCTTTGCATTGACGGAAAATGCAGCTTTTTGATGGATCTGTTAAAAAAATGCCGGATAATGTCCAGCACTTTATAAAACCTACTGAACAAGCGGAAAAACCGGATCTCAGGGTATCTTAAAAGAAGTTTAAATCACCGTCAAAAATAGTAAGGGCTGATTAACAGAATAATAAAATTTGTGCAAGTTGCTAAAAAATATTCTTGTCAGAATTGTACAATACAGGCAGGGACAACTTGTACAAGACTTATAAAAGCATCTTCTTTCTTTGGTTAAATAAGTAAAAACAGACCTCTGATAATTGTTGTATATCACAAAAAAATTTTTGCCAACAGGAAAATTAATACCAAAAATGCGTCACTATTTTAAAAATGTGAATCAAAATTGCTTTACAAAGTCATTAAAAAAATGTTAAAATATTGTAAACAAAGGTTAACGGTATATACAATGAGCAGGTTTGCGTTACTGCGTTACTGCGCATTGCAGAAGGGATATCCCGCTGACCTTGATATGTTAATATCGAACAACAACCAAAATCAAACAAGGAGTGTGATTTTTAGTGAGCAATGAAACAATGCCGAGCCGCTTCAGACTCGGAAGCAAGATCGCAAGCGTGTTCTTGTCCGCAGCTCTTCTTGCAACTACCTTTACGGGTCTCGGAAGCTCGCTTGCTCCCGCAATGTCCACTGAAGTCTATGCTGCCGGTTCCAGCGGTCTTGCAGACAGGATCGAGGACGGCAACATACTTCACTGCTTCAACTGGAGCATCAGCGACATTACTGCTTCTATCCCGGAGATAGCAGCAGCAGGCTTCACAAGCGTTCAGACTTCACCCGTTCAGCCGCATGACGGCCAGGGCATCTGGTACTGGCTCTATCAGCCTCTCGGATTCTCTGTAGGCAATGACCTCGGCTCCGCTGATGACCTCAAGGCTCTCTGCGCAAAGGCACATGAGTACGGCGTGAAGGTTATCGTTGACGTTGTTGCCAATCACCTTGCAGGATGGGCAGACGGCAGAAGGAACGCAAATGTCTTTGATAACCTCAAGGGCGATGAGTTCTATCACAATACTGAATTCAATACAGAAAAGAAAAATGTCGACTGGGGCAACCGCTGGCAGGTAACTCACTGCAACATCGGTATGCCTGACCTCAACTCTGAGCATCAGTATGTACAGCAGGTAGTTGCCGCTATGGTAACAGACCTTAAAAACTGCGGCGTTGACGGTATCCGCTGGGATGCTGCAAAGCACATCGGTCTTCCCTCAGAGGACTGCAACTTCTGGCCGGCAGTAACAGGCGAAGGTCTTTACAACTACGGCGAGATCCTTGACGGCCCCACAAACTCCGGCGGCGACGATAAGATGGTAGAATATACCAAGTACATCGGCGTTACAGACGATAACTACAGCGGCGAGATCACCGGCGCTATCAGAGACGGCAAGACCACAGAGAATACAGGCAAGTGGGCAAACAGAGGCGTAAGCGCTTCCAAGATCGTTTACTGGCCCGAGAGCCATGATACATACTGCAACAACGGCTGGACAAACGGCCTGAGCGAGAATGTCATGGACAGAGCTTATGCAGTTACCGCTGCAAGAGCAAATTCACAGACACTTTACCTCTCAAGACCTTTTGAGAAGCAGCACACAAGCATCATGTACAACAAGAAGGGCTCTACCCACTTCACCGAGAAGCAGGTAGCAGAGGTAAACAAGTTCAAGAATGCAAACGTAGGCACAAAGGAATATCTGACCACAGCAGAAAACTGCTTCGTTATCTGCCGCGGCAAGGGCGCAGTCGTTGTAAATGCAGGCGGCGGCGGCAAGCAGGTAACTGTTCCTAACGGCGGCGGCACAGTTCCGGAAGGAACATACACAGACGCAGTGGGCGGCGGCACATGGACAGTTACTTCTACAACCATGAGCGGCTCCATCAGCGACTGCGGTATCGCAGTATTCTATAAGGGCGGCGATACACCTACACCCACACCGGGCGGCAGCGTATCAGTATCACCCACAAGCGGCACATTCACAGACACAATGAGCGTTACGCTCACAGCTACCGACGTTACAGACGCTTCCTACACAGCTACTGACGGCTCTACCGGTTCCTTCTCCGGCTCAAAGACCGTTTCCATCGGCTCAAGCACAGCAGTAGGCAGCTCGGTAACTATAACAGTTACAGGTAAGAACCAGAAGGGCGAAACAGTGACAGCAAAGGGAACCTACACCAAGAAAGACCCCAACGCAAGCGTCACCGTAAACGTAGATAACTCCGTAGGCAACTGGCCTGCCGTATATGCTTACGTCTACAAGGGCGCAGGCGGCGAAGGCAACCAGATGAATAAATGGCCGGGAATAGAGATGAAAAAGAACGGCAATTATTATACTCTTGACGTAACAGGCTATGAACAGGGCTTTGCTATCTTCAATGACGGTACCGATTCGGCTGTGAACAGATATCCTGCAGCCAGAGAGCCCGGACTGCCGATCGGCGGCAAGTCAAAGCTCTTTACAGCTCCTAACAAATGGGAGGACTATTCACCCACACCCATACCCACGCCCGATCCCAAGGTCCCGACCGTGACAGCCGACAAGGCAAGCGGTTCAAGCTTCAGCAGCGAGACTCAGACTATCAGGCTTACACTTGCAAACGCAGCAAGCGGTACATACAAGGTAGATAACGGTCCCGAAAAGAGCTTCACAGGCTCTGCAAGCGTTGTTATCGGCGAAGGCAAGATCGGTGATTCTACTATTACTGTAGATACAACGGCAGTAGGCTCAGACGGTACAAAGAAGAGCTATTCATTCAAGTACGAGAAGAAGTATGTTGTAAAGACGACTTCTACATCCGCAGGCACACTTTCAAGCTATTATTCCACAAATGCAGCCGGCAAGGGCGGCAAGAAGACTATCACTGTTGACGGCGATATCTCTGATTGGGACAGCTCAATGATAATCGCACAGGGCACCGCAAACGATGACCCGCGTGTATATCGTCCGAACTCAATGTTCGAGCTTCCTCTTGACCTTTACACCCTCTACGGCGCTTATGACGACAACAATATCTATCTGATGTGGGAAATGACCAATGTTCAGGACGTTGTTGCTCCGAACGATGACTATCCGCTGACACAGGGCATCCTTTATCAGACAATGAACATTCCGTTCTTTGTAGCTGTAAGCACAGGCAAGTCCGATACTATCGGCAACAAGTGCCAGACAGCAGCAGGCAGCACACTCTGGAATTCAGGCATTACATTCAGCAACTCAGAAGGCGTAAACAGACTTATAGCTATCTCTACCAACGGCGCTAACGGTCCTTATGTATATAAGGGCGACAGCTCAGGCCTTAATGCTGTAGAGGTTTACGGACCTGTTGCAAGCGCAAAGACCAACACGGAAAAATCAGGCATCCAGTTTGATTACGGAGTTGGCATACTCAGCACAAAGGTAAACGGTATTGACGGCGCATACGGCAAAAACAACAACCGTGTAGTAGGCGATATGTGCAGTGCCAGCGCTGCATGGGTAGACTTCAACTCAAAGGGTCACAAGTCTGCTACAATGGACTTCCACTATGAAATGTCTATCCCGCTCTCAGAGCTCGGCGTTTCTGCAAGCGATGTTGCATCCTCAGGCGTAGGCGTTATGGTTATCATGACAAGCGGTAAGTCCGGTATGGACTGCCTACCCTATGACCTCGCAATGAACGATCAGGCAGACCTCGATGACTCCGCAGGTTCACTCGAAAACAACTCATTCGAGAAGAGCGACGACGATAACATCACAGTCGGCTTTGCAAGGATCGGCGCAGGCACATCACCCACACCTACACCTACACCTACACCCACACCCACACCGGACGGCACACCTCTCCAGGTAAACTTTGGTGCAGACAGATCTGCTCCTCAGCTCACAACTACCGCGCTTACACTCAAGGGCATCGGTATCGGCGGTACTGCTCCCTATAAGTATGAATTCTATGTAGACGGCACTAAGGTACAGGCTTCAAGCACGACCGACACCTACACATGGAAGCCCGGCACAGCAAAGAAGCACACTATCAAGTGTATCGTAACAGACTCTAAAGGCAAGACAGCAGAGTCCAGCAAGACCTTCACCGCTGAGGGAACGGATACTCCTACACCTACACCCACAGCACCTACAAATACTTCGACCATCTCCGCTACAAGCATCACAAAGGGCGCAAGCGTTACAATGAAGGGTTCAGCTACAGGCGGCACAACTCCCTATCAGTTCGCTTATGTAGTCAAGTCTCCGAGCGGATCATGGACAGTCCTTAAGGACTACAGCACAGCAACGACCCACACATGGACGCCTGCTTCCACAGGAACCTATACAGTACAGATCAAGGTAAAGGACGGCGCATCACAGACAGCTGTAAAGTCATTTACACTTAATGTTTCTTCTCAGCCGACAACGGCACTTACAAACAACTCCAAGATCTCCGCTACAAGCATCGCAAAGGGCGCATCAGTCAAGATGACAGGCGCAGCTACAGGCGGCACTACTCCTTATAAGTATGCTTATGTAGTCAAGTCTCCGAGCGGCAGCTGGACAGTCCTCAAGGACTACAGCACAGCAACAACTCACACATGGACGCCTGCATCAGCAGGAACCTACACAGTACAGATCAAGGTCAAGGATGCTAAGGGCACTGTAAAGGTAAAGGAATATACACTTACAGTTAAAAATGCTCTCGTAAACAACTCCAAGATCTCTGCAACAAGCATTTCAAGGGGTACGGCAGTCAAGATGACAGGCGCAGCTTCAGGCGGCACAAGCCCCTATAAGTATGCATTCGTTGTCAAGGCTCCCAACGGCAACTGGACAGTCCTCAAAGACTACAGCACAACATCCACTCTTACATGGACTCCCGGTTCAACAGGCAAGTACACAGTACAGATCAAGGTCAAGGACGCTAAGAGCACAGTTAAGGTAAAGGAATATACACTTACAGTTTATTCCGCTCTGACAAATACCTCCAAGATCTCTGCAACGAGCATCGAAAAGGGCAAGAGCATTACAATGACAGGCGCAGCTACAGGCAGCACAGGCTACTATCGCTATGCTTATGTAGTCAAGTCTCCGAGCGGCAGCTGGACAGTCCTTAAGGACTACAGCACATCTACATCTCATACATGGACGCCTGCTTCTACAGGCACATACACAGTACAGATCAAGGTCAAGGACAACATCGGTACTGTTAAGGCTAAGAGCTTCACACTTAAAGTCAATGTTCCTCTTGTTAACAACTCCAAGATCTCTGCCACAAGCATCACAAAGGGCAAGAGCGTTACAATGACAGGAGCAGCTACAGGCGGCACAGGCTACTATCAGTATGCATTTGTTGTAAAGGCTCCGGACGGCAAGCTGACAGTTCTCAAAGACTACAGCACAACATCTACTCATACATGGACACCTGCATCAACAGGAACCTATACAGTACAGATCAAGGTAAAGGACAACCTGGGTGCAGCAAAGTCCAAGTCTTACAGCCTTACAGTCAACAAGCCCGTTTCTCTTGTAAATAACTCCGTACTTTCTGCGACCTCGATCGCACTCGGCGGCAGCGTAAAGGTTACCTGCAAGGCAACAGGCGGCACAGCTCCCTATACTTATGCAGTTTATTACAAGAGAAGCTCACAGTCGAGCTACACCACAGCTCAGGATTTCAGCACAAACGCTTATGTAACTATCAAGCCCGCAGCATCAACAGTTTATAATGTTGTTGTCAAGGTAAAGGATAAGACAGGCACAGTCAATGGCGTAGCTCTTACACTCACAGTTACCGCAGCAGCTCTTACAAACAAATCAACGATCTCTGCAACAAAGATCGAAAAGGGCACAAGCATAACAATGAAGGGCGCAGCAACAGGCGGCACAACTCCCTATAAGTATGCTTATGTAGTAAAGGCTCCCAACGGCAACATGACAGTTCTTAAGGACTACAGCACAGCTGCAAGCCTTACATGGACACCTGCATCAACAGGAACCTACACAGTACAGATCAAGGTAAAGGACAACAAGGGCACAGTTGCTTCAAAGTCATACTCACTTACAGTTTCTGCTCCTCTCGTAAATAACTCCAAGATCGCTGTAACAAGCATCACAAAGGGCAGCAGCGTCAAGCTGACAGGCGCAGCATCAGGCGGCGCAGGCTCTTATCAGTATGCTTACTGTGCACAGGCTCCCAACGGAACAAACTACATTCTGCAAAACTACAGCACAGCTGCATCCTATGTATTCACACCTTCATCAAAGGGCACATACACTGTTGTTATCAAGGTAAAGGATGCTAACGGTACTGTAAAATCAAAGTCGTTCTCACTGAAAGTATCATGATCCGTTAGTTTCTCTGACAGCAGCTTATATTTACTCAAATAAACGAACGTCAATTCTGAGATACAACGGTGAATGTTAAGTAGGCTCATCCGGCGGAACAATCTTCTGCCGTATGCTCAGACTGCTTTCATTTGAACCTGAAAGGCTCCTCCCGCAAGGGCAGGAGCCTTTTTTGCCGGTGCCAATTCGCTGCCTGTCTTGCTCATACCTCAGTTCGTGCCGCCGCGGCAAGTAAATCAGCGTCTGTAAATAAAGTTTTTGCAAAACACCGCGAATGCACCTGCTTCTACGGGACTATCTGCAGAATGAGAAGAACAAAGCGAGTGTAAACGAGCGGAGCGCCGGCGAGCCGCCGGTGCCGATTCGCTGCCTGTCTTGCTCATACCTCAGTTCGTGCCGCCACGGAAAGTAAACCAGCGTC
>CADCKR010000026.1 GCA_902802105.1 uncultured Ruminococcus sp. | reverse complement strand
AATCATTTCAATAATGCAAATTATGTGACTAAAGTTGATCATCTGTGTTCAGAACGGCACACTTTTAATTTTCTTTTAAAGAAAGTTGATTTCCGTGGAGTATACTCTGAGGATATTGACAAACGATATTATTAGTAGTATAATGGGCATAAGTAAGAATTCAGTCCATTTAATTGAAAACTTACAAAATCCAAATTCTTTTTCATGGAAAGGAAATGTAGTATGAAGAAATATCTTAAAGCTCTTTCGGCTTGCTCTCTTGCAGCAGCAATCGCCGTTGGTGCATCAGCAACTGCTTCGGCAGCAGGTATTAATGCGGCAGAGCAGAGGATCCTTGATGAGCTTCACACTACCGTTACAATGCAGGGTTATGAAAAGTCTTTGCCTGTAGTTTATATCAATCAGACAGAGAACTATCTCAACACTGTTGAGCTCACGGATGCGCAGGCTGATGAGATCATCAGAAGGATCGAGGTAGTAAAGTCATACCTTACAAACACTGGTGCAAAGAACTATGATGACATGACTGATGCTCAGATAGATGAATTCTTTGCTCTTTGCCAGGACGTCGTAAGTGTGATCAACCTCAAAATTGCTTACAACAAGGCAACAAGAGTTGTTACTATCATTGACGAAAACGGTGTAGTTATCTTTACAACTCAGATCGGCAATCCCGGTTACAATCCCGGCGGAGAAGTTATTGATCCTGATAAACCCGGTCCTGACAAGCCCAACCCCGGCGGAGATCCCATTGATCCGAACCCGATCAAGCCAACAGGTTTCGATTTCAATGTTCCCGGTGTTATGACAGTTGCCGGTGTAGGTGTGCTTCTTGTTTCTGCTGCAGGTGTTTACCTCATCCGCACAAAGAAAAAGGCTGAGGAAAATGCATAAGAAGCATCGTTCGCACAAAAAATCATTATTTGGGAAGGATATTATTATTCTTCCCATCGTTTTTTGTGCATTGATCTTTTTGACCTGCCTTGGTATAATCCTTCCCTCTACAGCTTCATTGAGGTCTACCGCAAGTTTGTTTTTCTCGGATCACGAGAAAAATTTTTCAAACAGCTATGTGAATATTTTTGTACCGGTCGAGGAATCATCGGTCGTTTCGGAGGCATCACAGCAGACAAGCACAGTGCAGCAGTCCTCTCAGGAAGCAAGCAAGCCTGAAAAGGAAACCAGTAAGACTGAAAAGGAAACGGTAAGCATTTCAAGCTTTACGTTCCCTTCATACGACAATCAGTTCGGTGAGCTTATAATTGAGGACTGTCAGATACACGCAAAGCTGTTCTTCGGTGACAGCGATATCGCATTGAGGTACGGCGTCGGCATCTATAATGGGAGTTTTATTCCCGGATACGGAAAAACGATTCTTGTAGCCGGACATAACAACACGTACTTCAACGGTCTGAAATACGCGGAAAAGGGACAGATAGTCAAGATCAGGACAAATTACGGCAATTACAAATATGAGATCACCGATATGCAGGTGAGGGATCATACCGACCGCACCGCATACGATCTGAAGGCAAACAAGGAAAACCTTATTATGTACACCTGCTATCCTTTCGATGAACTCGGACTTACTCCTAACAGATATTTTGTGTATGCAAAGTTTGTATCAGGCCCGGTCATAGACAAAAAAAGCTAAGGGAGGAGAGTCTTTATGTCAGAAGCTGAAAAAGAATACGAAAATGACCTGAACAGTGATGTTGAGACAGAACACGAACACGGCCATGAGCATAGCCACAGACATAAGCATAAGTCAAAGCTAAGACCTTTTTTCTTCAGTGTTCTTTCCTTCTTTCTTGCTTTTGCTCTTTTCCTGCTTTCAGTATGCGCTGTTCTTTACACTACCGTATTCTCTAAGGATTATATTCTAAACATAATGAGATCCAACGGATATTACGATATGGTAAGATCCGAGCTGCAGAGTCAGATGGAAAACCTCGTTGACGCAAGCGGCTTTGACAAGGAATTTGCCGACAGCTTCGTTAAAAGCTGTGATATTCAGGGCGCTGTTGAAAAATATGTATCGTCTTTTTATTCAGGAGATAAAACGCTTGTAGATACTATCTCATTCAAGCAGGATCTCTATGCGGCTATTGATGTATATATCAACGACAACAACTTAAAGGTGGCCGATGAGTCACGGGCTAACATAAGTTATTTCGTTAATGAGGCTGCGGAAATTTATGTAACGCAGATCACCATCCCCTTCTTCTCGACTATTGCAAATTATATATATAAAGCCAGAACGATACTTAATATCACTACAGTGTCATTAGCTGTTTTTGCCGCAATAATTATTGCAGTTATTTTCTTTGCGAACAAATACAAGCACCGCAGATACAAGTATTTATTCATCAGCTGCTGCGGCGGATTGCTGACCGTATTGATCCTTCCTACCGTCTTGTTTATCATGGATATTGTCAGGAAGATCAATCTGAACACCCGATCAATATATAATCTGTTTGTAAATTATTTCAATAATATGTTTTCAAGCTTTTATATATGGGCAGGAGTTCTTATGGCGGCTTCGATCGTTACGCTGGTGCTTTATATAAAGCATTACAAGCACGCAATAAACAGATAAAAAAAGACCTTCTTATTCATTTCGGGTAAGAAGGTCTTTTTTAATAAGCTATTAAGCTATATGTGTTTACCTTTTTTGAAAAGCGATTTAATATATCCGCTGAGATTAAAGCCTGTGACAATGTTCTTGACATCTCCGCAGCATGGACATTTCTTTGGGTATATCAGGCCATAGCGACAGTCAGTGTGAAGCAGATGCATACTGTATGTTTTGTTTACGCACTGTCGGCAGGTATTACTGCCGTAAAGCTTTTGTATAAGTCTGATACTTACCATAATAAACCTCTTTCTCTTTGTGTAAAACAAAGCATTATCCGGATGATCCTGTGTCGTTTTCTTCTTTTGTCTTTTCGTCTTCGGTGTCATCATTTTCCCTGCGTCTGAAAAGATCGGGAATAAAAACAATAATAAACAAAGCAGCGCATATTCCGATCGTGATATACAATCCCGGCGGATTCTGAATAAAGTCGGACACATAGCCAAGCTTAGGTATGCTGAACTGAGGCACACCGATCACATTATCAAAAAGAACCGGAAAATCATCGGGCACGGAATTGGCATCACCCTTTGTATAGAAATGCCGGTTCTCCTTGTCTACCTCAACAACTCTGTGAGTAACTATCACCTTGCTTTCATTGACCATGAATGTAATAGGATCCCCGGCATGGATATCGAGCGGTGAAACACTTTTTACATATATCATATCCCCTACGTTATATGTCGGAGACATACTGCCGGATATCACGCTGAAAACTCTGTAACCCAGAAGCCTTGAAAGTCCGAGCATAAGAGCAAACAGTATTATTATGACTACCAGTACTGTAGAAATTATGCTGAATATTTTTTTAAGCTTTGTTTTCAATTAACGCACCTCGTATCGGCCGCATCAGACTGTCACTGATCGTCTATATAGCCTGTAATGATCTTTCCCTGCCAATCATTTATACCGCCGAATTCAAGAACATTCGTATAGCCGATATCGGCAAGCTTTTTGGCTGCTTCCTTGCTTCTTCTTCCGCTTCTGCAATAAACAAGTATCATCTGCGATCTATCTCTCAGCTGAGGCACATCGGAAGTACCGATATTTTCATTAGGGACACATATCGCTCCGGGAATGTGCCCCTGTGCAAATTCATCCAATGTTCTTACATCAAGTATGATATATCCGGTTTGCTCTTCCATGATCTTCATAGCTTCGGATTGTGATATCTGCTTATAATTCAGTCCGGGCGCGGCAGATTCCTGAACCGAGCTTTCTGAGGGCTGCTGTGACAAAACACTGACTTCGCCTTCGCTGCCGCCTGAGCATCCGCACAAAAGCAGCATCAGCGCTGCAGATGCAACAATTATTTTTTTCATCAATATACTTCCTCATGCAACGAGCCATTTCCAGTTTACTACGCTGTACAGCGGAATAAGCGGGATAAGGATCGGTGTTTTTTTGTAATATGCCTGGTATTCGGGGTCGCTTCCGTAGGTGCGGTTCTGACGTTCCTCAAGCCGCCTTGCACCGCTGAACATTACGTAAATAATGCCGAGATAGCCAAGTATAGCCGCGATCCATTCAAGAGCGCCTGAATATATCATTATGCCGCCGATAAAAATACCTGTCCAGATCAGCACCTCACCAAAATAATTAGGACACCTTACGATCCTGTACAAACCGGTATCAACGAATTTTCCGGGGTTCTTTCTCTTTGCCCGCGATTTCTGATAATCGGCAACATATTCAATAATAAATCCCAGCAGGCTTACAGAGGTTCCGACTATAAAAACGGCGTCATCCGGCGCATAGGGCTTCTGTGCCCTGAAAAGCAGAGGACAGGTCTGGCAGGCATACAGAATGGCCGCCGATACCCATATACAGCATTTTACGCCGAATTTCATATCCTTGCCGGATTTTATCTCTTTCTTCATTTTGGTATTATACGTTTTGCTTTTGCTCTCTCTGTAAATCAGATAGCATCCGAGACGCGCGCCGTAAACAGCAAGAATTATCGCGGCAGCTATAGTCATTGCAGAAGCCGTTCCGAGATAAACAAACAAAACAGTCAGAGCAATGGCAGCTACCGAAAAGCCGTATCCGATCGAAATAAACCATATATACTTTTTAAAGCCGATACTGCTTATCAGCATAGCCATACAGAATATTATGAGAAACATCAGCATAGTCCCTCTCCCCTTTCCGAGAATTTATGTATATCTATACAGGCAAACATCATTATGCTTTTGCCTCAGTGCGTATCCTTATAGAATTTATCACCGGCTGCTGATCGGCAGGGATAGTACCGTTGTCATCTGTAGGCTTGGCATCATTGCATATCTTGTCAACAATGTCCATACCCTCAGTTACCTGACCGAATGCGGCATATTTTCCGTCAAGTGCATTCTTGTGATCGCCTGTATGACAAATAAAGAACTGTGAGCTTGCACTGTTCATATCAAAGCTGTTTCTTGCCATTGAGATAACGCCCGCTGAATGAGATATCGGATTATCAAAGCCGTTTTCGCTGAATTCTCCGTAGATATTGTTTTCTGACCCGCCTATGCCGGTAGCGTTGGGAGAGCCGCCCTGCATCATAAAGCCCTTCATTATCCTATGGAAAGTCAGACCATCATAGAAGCCTGAGTTTGCGAGATAAATAAAGTTTTTGACGGTGATCGGAGCAGCGTCCGGCTCAAGCTTAACGGTGATCTTGCCGAGATCCTTAACATCTATATCAGCATAGTATGCTTTTGTTTCGTCGATCTGAACGTCTTTAAGGAAATCGGGAGTGCTTGCTTCTGTGGGCTGCTCAGATACAGAGCTGATCTCAGAAGTCTGCTCTGTAATATTGCTTGATTCTGCGGTGCTGACTGTAGTAGTGCTCGTCTGTATTGCAGAGCTTTCGGATTCGCCGCTCTTGCCTGCATTCTGGACGATAGCAAGTATTATAAGCAATAATACTATAATACCCATGATAATTCCGGTGGTGATCAGTATGATCTTTCCGGAGTTTACTTCTTTCTTGACTGCTTTTTTCTTGATTTTTCTTGGCATATCAGATTTTCCTTTCATATTCTATGATAGTATAACATTTTGGAATATTGTAAATGTCATTTTGATGTTTTTCATCGGTTTACTGTGCATAATTGCGGCTGTTTTATGACCCGTGTGCAAGTCGGGATTTTAATTTTATAATTTTTATAATAATAACACAGCGGCAGATAATTTTCAATAAACAAAAACCAATTTTTTGTAAATTATCTATAAAACAAGACCCGATCTCGCAAGAAATCAGGTCTTGAAAATTATTATTTATTGCCGCAGATCAACCCTGCGGAGGATTCTGAGGGTTCTGAACTCCGGGAGCCTGTACAGGCATCTGTCCGTTCTGCGGGTACTGAGGAACAGGCTGTCCGCTCTGCGGGTACTGAGGAACAGGCTGTCCGCTCTGCGGGTACTGAGGAACCGGCTGTCCGCTCTGCGGGTACTGAGGAACCGGCTGTCCGTCCTGCGGGTACTGAGGAACCGGCTGTCCGTCCTGCGGGTACTGAGGAACAGGCTGTCCGTCCTGCGGGTACTGAGGAACAGGCTGTCCGTCCTGCGGAACCATTGACGGATCAGCTAAAACCCATGACTGACGAGGAGCCTTGGGCGCTTTTGGAGCCTTCGGCGGCTTTGGCGGCTTGGGAGCCTTTACCTTTTTTGGTCTCTGGCTGAGCTTTAAAAGCTTCTTGTTGAACACTATCGACAAAACAAACAGGATAATGCATATTCCGCCAAGAACAAAGAACAGTATCATTCTGCTAAGCCATGCATTCCTTATCTGAAGAACAGTGTCAAGTCCGTCATAGTCGTTGACTTCAAGTCTGTCAATAAGGCTTCCGCCGGAAATACTGCCCGAAACAACGAAGCTTTCGATCAGGCAATAAACGCCGGCTCCGATAAAGAGCACTATGCACAGCAGCAGGAACATCTTAGCTATAATAAGCACCTTGCCGAATGTGCCAGGCTTCTTTCTGCGGATAAGCATTATTGATACAATAATAGCCGCAAGGCAAAGAAGTGTTACCAACAGGCCGAACACAAGCTGGAGCCATACAGGTATCTCACTGTTGTTTACGGCATCTGCGGCCGAACCGCCCTGTGATGTACGGATCACCCTTATCGTTCTTGAAGCGTGGATACCATACGGATTTTCGATATCAAACGATACGTCGTTCTCGCCGTTCTGCAAAGCGGTCTCGGCAGTAAATTCACCGTTTTCATCGACCACAACATCGGTATCGTCCATTCTGAGCTTTACTCCCGGCTGAGTTTTGCCGACGATGGTTATTTTATCAGCAGATGTAACAAGCTTGTCTGTCATTCCGTAAAATTCTATTGTTGCAGGCTCGCTCTGTACGCTTATGGTCTTGGTCACGGTGTACTGCTCTTTGTCATTTACAAAGTAAGTGACAGAAACGCTGTTGCTGCTCATCGGCTCCAGCGGAAGCGACATTGTGCCTGTTCCGCTGAGGTTATAATTGCTGATCTTTCCGTTGAGCGTTACAGTAGCAGGAACAGTGGTATTATCTGCCTTATATGATATCTGTACCATAAGGTCGCCCGTAACCTCGGGTGTGTCAATGGTAACGCTTACACTCGGCGCATAGCTGAGATCAAATTTGTATACCGTCACGAAGCTGCTGTTTCTCATCGGCAGAAGGCGGACTGTTACATCATCATTTGCTATGAAGTCTGTGCTTGTTGCATCATATCGTCTCAGGGTATCATAGACAAGAAGCTTGCCGTTTTTGTCTATGACGGAAACAAGCATCGAATCATAATTATCCTCGACCTTGCTCCAATCGACAGCCATGATGTGATTGGTAAGATCAGCCGACGTCCTGATATTTGCGGGATCACCGGCATTTGTTTTGCCTGATACCTTAAAGGTCTTTTCGGTGAGAGCTTCTGCTTTGGAAATATATCCGTCATCGAATTCAGCCTCAGCAGTCATAATGAAGCCCCATTCGCCGTCAGGAAGATTGCTGATATCGACCTCAGCTTCGGATGGCTCACGTGTGCTGCGTATGGAGTCTATCATCGGAACAGAAAGCTCTGTTCCGGTGATGCTGTTTGCAGAGTATGCGCTGACCGTCCATTTGTAGGATATCTCGGTCTTGTTCTTTACGTCAGCCTTGAGCTTTACTCTGTCGTTTTTGGGCTGTTCAAACGTAAATGATGCTACTGAAAGCGATTCATGCGCAGGCTTTGTTTCGACCTTGGAATTTTCGGTCTTGGAGTTCTCTGTCTTTGAATTTTCCGTCTTGGAGTTCTCTGTCTTGGAGTTTTCGGTTTTTGAATTCTCTGTTTTTGAGTTTTCGTTCTTGGAATTCTCTGTCTGAGAAGCTTCCGGCTCTGAATTCTCTGCGCTTGTTTCGATTTCCCATTTGCTTGTTTTTACATTTACATCCGCGCTTGCGTTTACCTTCCATTCGCCGGGCTTCGCATCACGGATAAACAGGTGAAGCTCCTTATCCTTTCGCTCTACCTTGTCATAATCCTTATCCTTGCTGTAGGTCTTATCGGGCGACTTGATGCTTACTGTGGGTTCCTTATCCTTAAAGGTTATGGTAAATTCTACGTTCCATTTATCGCTGAAGCTGAGCACCTTTTCATAAGCTCTTACCGACAGTGATGATGAGGCGATCGTGAGCATTACCATAAGCAATACTGCCACGCATGACAACGCTGTGGCTTTTATTCCGCTTGCTGTTTTTCTTCTGCTGCTCATCCTGCCATCACCGCCTTGATATCAATATTTGCAAGAACCGCTGCTGAAACCGCGCTGCCTGCCAGCGGGTCTACATAGAACGCCCCAGGACCAAGCGTGATATTCTGGTCAATGCCGGTCGCTTTATCCTTCTGTGTCATTGTGATCGCCCTGTCAATAAATCCAAAGTCCAGCTTGAGATCATCAAATTTTACAGGATCATCACCCTTTACCTCTATCTTGCAGGTGCCTGTAAGATCAAGCTCGGAAAGCGACTTGCCTGATGCATCACCCGAAGTCATAACAAAATCGGAATATGTCATTCCCGAACCTGTTGCAGCTGCTTCAAACGGCTCCTGATTTGTGAGCACCGCAGACTTGAATCTGCCGTTTTCCCATGAAAGCTCAAGTGAAAAATTATTTGACACCAAAGGAATACCTATAGTATTTCTGAGCTTGTATATGCTGTTGTCGGTATCTATAGTCAGGTCATAGCTTGATGTATTGAGCGATATTCCCATATTGCCAAGCTTTGCGCGAATACGATAGCCGTCATTGTTGCTTTCGCTTGCAATAATATTGCACTTTACTTCGGTCGGGCTTATTGTTGCCTGACTGCCGCTGCTGTTCCTGTATGTGATGCCTGAGTTGTTTCCGCTCACCCTTACGATCTCTGAACTGAGAGGAAGGGCTGACACAAACTCATCGAAATCTGCTGTGATCCTGTCGGGATATACAGATATTCTCGGAGAATTGAGTATTACAAGATCAGGAATTTCAAGCGTATTAAGATATGCGTACTCTGTATTGAAATCTGAGGACGTCGGCGCTATGCCTGCATTTCTGTAAAGGCGCAGATCATTGATGCCGTACAGACGTATGATCCTGCCGCTTTCTGCAAGCTGAGATGCATAAGGATTAAGACCTGCCGCACCCTTGTCATAGCTGACATAAGCGTTTGTAGCGCTGAGAGTAATGCTGTCGCCGTAATAGAGATCTCCTTTGAGCGAAACAATACCGCTCAGACCAAGCCAGCCGTTCATGGTGACTATACCGGAAAGACGTATCTCGTTGTCAAGACGTGCAATATTACTTGCTTCAAACACATAATCGCCAAAACGCAGAACGCCTGACTTCTTTGTTGAAATAACAAGGCCTGACTTGAACACGCAGCGTCTTCCGTTTACCTTGACGATGACATCATATTCGCCGCTTGAAACACTTGACGGCACAGTTACCTTCCAGCTGGTGTCGCTTTCATATTCGGTCTTTAAGTCGATGGAAAGCCCTGACTTGATGGAAACGGATATCTTCATATCATTTGTAAGACCTTCTCCGAGAAGATGTACGACATTATCCGAGTGCGACTTGTAGATAAGTCTTGTATCAAGACCGCTGATCTTTACGTTCTGAAGCGGAATGTCGTTATTTTCGGGAAGCTCGGAGGGCTTATCATCTTCCGGATCGTTTTCGCCTGATGATGCTTTCTTTACCGAATAGGGCTGGGTGTCGGTGATCTTTGAATCCGACTTGTAAACAGCCATTGCTGATCTGTTTACGAGAAGATTATCGACAGCCTTGTAGGTCACACGATATCTGTTCCTGCTGATGCCGTAGAGATACTCATAGAAGGAAAGCAGAGCATTTGCATCAGAAACGTATGTGTAGCTGCCGCCGCCTGCTGACGAATAGGAACTGAGAACGTCTGAATCAACGTCACTGCCAAGACCCATTGAATAAATTACAACGTCTTTAAGAGAACAGTTGTTTCTGATATTATTCAATGTGCCGGAGTCTGGTCTGTAATCCTGACCGTCAGACATTACGATCATAACATTTATGCCATTGCCGGGCTGCGCCTGATCCATAGCGGCAGAAACACCATCGTAAATATCCGTACCGCCATAAGCGCCCATATTGCTGATAGCATTTCTCAGCGCGGAAATATCGGAGCCCAGCGGAGCGCTTGCTCTGCTGATAACGCTGCTGTCAAATGCAACGATACCTACCTTGACATCATCCGAGAGATTGTTCAGGAAAACACTGAGCGCATTCTTCAGATTAACGATCTTGTCAGAGCTGTCCATACTTCCTGAGTTATCGCACACAAGAATAATATTGAACTTTTCGTCCTCGATCTTTTCTACGGTATAATCGCTTATCTCTATACCGCAGTCATATATCTCGATATTTTTCTTGAATTTTTCCGCATTGTCAGCAATGCTTTCATCTACTGCCACAACAAGTGATACCTCGTCAAACTTTGAAGCGTCAACCGATGCGATATTGATAGAAGCAGTTATCTGGTTGACCTGAGAAGTAAGGTAGCTGCTGAATGCTTTTCTGTCACTGTCAGCCTCATTGTATTCATAGTCACTGTCATATTCGTAGTCAACAAGACCTACAGAGGGTTCATTATCGGAAATGACGCCGGCATAGCCTGTTCCGGAAACAGCCGAGCTTTCTTCTGCAATGTCTGTACCGTAAATTTTTTCGGTCACGCTTCTTGCAAAGCGTCTGTCCTCATCGCTCAGATCTGTGCCAAAGCCGGAACGAAGCTCCGGAGGAGTCATATACTGCACCATCTGATCAACATACTGGTCGATGTTTTTCAGGTTTTCAGTATTGTTCTTGTCTTCAAGAATACTGTTGACTGCTGCGGCAGCGTTGGCATAGTTTATATCCTCACTGTTGCCTGCCGTAATGAGAGCCTGCTGGATGTACTCGTTGTTTGCATTGAGCTGATCATCTGTGTAGTTCATTCTTGCAAGCTCAAGATAAAGCTTTGAAGCCTCTTTTTCTTCGGGACTGCGCGCAAGGGCAAGAAGCTGGATCTTCAGCCAGTTATTGAAAAGCTTTGGTGTGCTTATATCCGACTGCTCTAACATTTTCTTTGCGTTGTCGATAAGCTCCTGATCATCCTTGAAGTCATTCGAGCTTTCCTGAGACTCTATCCATTTGAGTATACGCGTATTCTTGTCATGAACACGTGAATTGACATCGCTTTCACGGAGTATCGTATTGCTTATCCTGCCGTTTCTTGAAAGCTCGGCGAGTATCAGCAAGGAATGAGAATCAGTATATCCGAGAGCGCGGTCAACTATCGTTGCGTAATCCTTGGCTATTGTAAGCGCTTTAAGATAGCTCAGCTCCATAGTAGATGATGCAAAAAGCTGAGGATATTCTTCAAGATATGTCTTGTACTTTTCAACAGCCTTTTCCGCAAGAGAAACGTAGGAGGGATCTGCTTCCATTACATCTGTCTCTGAATACAGTTTAGCCGCCTTGATAGCCTCTGCCGGTATTGAAAGGCCGTTGATCTCCTTTATGATAAGCTCTGTCATCTTTTCGTAGGTGCCGCCGCCGTTCATAAGCAGAGTTACCTCGTTATGCTCAGGAGTATAGCGTTCTTTGTCAAGACTGCTGGTCTTTTCAAGGTATTTATAGATACCGTCAGCCGTTGTAAAGTTTCTTCTGACAGCCTCCATTCTTGCTCTTGCAAGAAGATAATTGTCAGAAACAGGATACTCTGCGGCATACTCATCAAGTATCTTTTCGGCACCCGTTGTTTCACCCTGCGAGATCAGCGCAAATGCCATATCAAGATATCCCTTCTCCGGGTCGATCCTGCCGGATGCTGACTGAGCTTCATTCGCCGAAGAAGCGGGAAGCTGAGCAAATGTGGTATTGACTACAAGGATAGCAACAAGCGCCAAAGGCACGAGCGCTATTGCCGAGGCTATCCACATTTTTCGTCCGCTCTTTCGGAATATTGCCAGCAATACCGCTGCAACAAACGCAGCCGAAAAAAGTATCAGCACGACTGTTAATGCGTTCATACTACTCTTCCTTTCTGTTTTAGGATAGTTTACTGTTTGATTTTGGATTTTTCAAACAGTGCAAGAACACAAATGTTCAGTTTATATTATACCAATGATGGAAATTTTTTTCAATACAATATTTCATAAAAACACAGAAATCAATTTAACCGAGGGAAATTTCACTTGAAAGTCCCCTCGGTCTTGCCTGCCGGCGCTGCTTATTTTGTCACCTGTTGCCAAGCTCCTCGGCACGTTTTGTGCAGGCAGCCATCGCATCAAATATAGCCTCCGGCACATTGCGGTCATTAAGTACCTTTAATGCTTCTATTGTTGTGCCGCCCTTTGAAGATACCTTCTCAATAAGAACTTCGGGCGAATCGCCGCTCGAACGGAGCATTTCCGCACTGCCCTCAAAGGTCTTGCAGATAAGGCTGAACGCTGCATCCCTCTCGATGCCGACTGAAACGGCATAGTCGAGCATCGCCTTTGCAAAAAGGTAAACATAAGCAGGGCTGCTTCCGTTTACAGCTATAACAGCGTTCATCTGGCTTTCCGGCAATATGGCAACATCGCCTGACAAAGCGAACATTTTCTTTGCTTCTTCAAAATCCTCATCAGAAATATTCTCTGAACGGCATACAGCGCTTGCGCCCTTGCCAAGCAGCAGCGGTGTATTCGGCATAACACGAACAGCAGGACAATTCTTTCCCAGACCCTTGCGGATATATTCGATGGAAATACCGGCCGCAATAGTAACGATAACTTTCTTTTCATCAACACTGTCTCTGATATCCGCAAGCACTTCGTCATAATTCTGCGGCTTTACCGCAAGAACTATGATATCATTTTTTGCGGCAAGCTCACTGCACGATGAAGCAATGTTTATGCCCTTCTTCGCCATGATATCAAGCTTTGCTGCGTCAAGGTCAAAAACATACAGCTCGGACGCATCCTTGGCGCCATTGCTCAGAATGCCGTTTATTATCGCAGTGGCCATATTGCCTGCTCCGATGAATCCTATCCTTTTGTTGCTCATAACAAACACCTCTTATAAAAATTTACTCTCAGATTATACCACACCGTTCTTTTTATATCAATATGGTTTTTCATTGACCGGAAAATTCCGTCAGGGAAATCAATTTTTAGCCGGCAGTTACACGGGCGGCAAGCTGCCGCTCCCGATTCGACGCAGGGCCTGCGCTTTTTTGGCGGGTAATCATTTCGTGATGATCCGCTTCCCTTTTTATTGAAATAATGAAAGCTTATTTCACCTGCAGAAAAGGAAAAGCGGATTATAATTCTTTTAAAAAATTATAATCCGCTTTTTTGCTGTTTTTTTATTATAAAAAATTCATTTTTTACTCATAATTATGAATATAATGACAATATAATCAGTTATATATGATTATTGTTACTATAGTATCATAAAATCATGCAAATAATGGCATTTTTGACAGTATGGCAGAAATACCATAGATTTCCTGAAAATAAAACCCAAAAATACGGACGTACAAAACGCACATCCGTATCTTTTGATATTAATATTTGCTGCGCATTACGGGAAACTGATGCATGAAGGATCAGGGAAATTATACTTGTTGCTGCGGCCGTCAACCTTGTAATCACCATAGAGGAACATTTCAAGCTCATCTGCCCTGCGGTAAAGCAGTCCATAGTAGCATACACGTCCGGCATGATGATAAGAAAGAAGTTCTTTGATAAGAGCATTCCTGTTTACGTTGTTGAGGTCTCTTACATATCCGCTGCCGCCCGACGAGTAAACATTAAGATATGTTCCGCTGCAATAGCCTGTATTGCCGCTCTGTGTCTTTACCTTGTACCATACGCCGTTATATTTTGTGGTGCTTACAAGCGTTACTGTCTCGTTATAGTCAAGAGTTTCGATAACACCCGATGAGGTCGTGGAGCCTGACCTCAGATAAAGACCTGAGGGTGCGGTGACCTTGCCCTTCATGGTGCCTGTGCCTGATGATGAATAACCGTATGAATTCAGAAGGATATTCTTTATATCGGACGAATAAGTCCAGCCGGTACCACAGTTGTATGAGAATGAAACAAGTGCATCGAACTGCTGCTGATTGAAACGGATACCGTTATTTATCAGCATTTCATTCACTCTTGTTGTAAAGACGTTTTCATTTACAGTCTTGATGAGCCATGCAAATGCCTCGCCCCTGGTAAGGTTGTTATAGAACTTATCGCCTTCCCATACTACAACGCCGTGGCCAAGCGTAGGAATATTGCCTGCAAGAGTATCGTATGTAACAGATGAAACAAAGCCCTCCATATCGCCGATATTCTTTATTACCTGATCGCTTGCGCGAAGCTTCTCAAGTGCAGTGGTAGTTGATTTCTGCTTATCGCTTATGTAAATGTCAAACTTTCCGTCATCGCAGGTTTTATAGACACCGTTATACTTTGAATATGCTCTTACTATAAACACGCCTGCTTTTGTGGGGGTGTATGTTGCCTTCCAGATATAGGTATCGCCTTCGGCGGTCTTGCTCGTTGCCTGCACTGTGGTCGGATTTGCTCCGTCCTTTACGGCAAAGTAAACATCGCTGTGCTTCTTGTCCGTGATAGCCACAAGGGTTATCTTTGAGCTGAGTGTAGCTGAGTTTGGCGAAGAATAACCGAATCTTACAGGTGCCGGGTCTGTGACATTAACTATAAATATTGCTCTGTTGCCGTAGTAATCAACATAGGATATAGCTGCTCGTCCGACTGACTTTGCTGTAATGAAGCCGTCCCATACAGTAGCAACGCTTGAATCGCTGGTCGTCCACTTTGAGCCGTTGTAGCCCTTGATATAAAGGGTCTTGCCTGTTTCAAGACTGCCGCTGTAGCGTGAAAGCCTTACATTGCCCTTGCTGACAGCCGAAACATAAACCGTACATGATGCTTTTACCTTGCCTGACTCATCGGATGCGGTAATTACTGCCGTACCCTCACGCAGACCGCTTATGCGGCCGTTGCGTACAGATGCAACGTTGGTATTGCTGCTTGTCCACTTTACACCGAGATTTGAAGGTGTTTTGGTTATGCCCACTGTTACAGAGGCGCCTGCATTAACGCTTACGCTGGAACTGTCCAATGAGATAGAGCCTTTGGGTTCTACAGTTACTGTACATGAAGCGGTAACAACGCCTGTTGAGTCAGATGCCGTAATTACAGCCTTGCCCTCATCTACAGCAGTGACCTGACCGTCATCAGAAACCGTCGCAACCGAAGGATCGGAGGAAGTCAGTTTATATTTGCCGCCTTCCGGTGTAGTTTCAGCAGTGAGCTTGAAGTTCTGGCCTATCTCAAGCTTCTTTGTTTTATCGCTGAGCTTTATCACGTAATATTCTGTATCCACTACCTCAACACGGCAGGTAAGAACCTGTTTTGTTTTGGAATCAGTTGCCGTAATATCCGCAGTACCTGCTTTTCTGCCTCTGACAACTCCGTCAACAACAACAGCGACCTTCTTATCAGAGGTATCCCATGTAACTGTACCGCTGTTGCCCTTTACAGTAAGTCTGAATCTCAGGCCTACCGGAGCAGTACGGCTTGTTTCGGATATTGAGAATGCCGGAGCCTGTGCCCTTACAGCTGTAGTAGTTGACGCATCGTTTACATACTCAACATAATCCGTGCATATATAGCCGATGGTCCCGCTTGAATTCCTGACCTGTGCCCAACTGTCGTTTTTGAAGGATATTATATCAAGTCTTGTTGACGGTGAAAGAGTATAATAAACCTTGTAGTTTGTTCCGGGACCGCTGCGGAAATTCACGCAGTCCGTAGTTTTACAGTCTGTGATGATGTCAAGCGATGAAGCTGAACAGTAGCCTGTAGTACCGTCGCCGAGCTTGATCTTGTACCAGTTATAGCGCGATTTATCCACGATAGTAACATAGGTGTTCTTTTCGATCATCTGGATCCTTGAATATTCCGTTCCCGCACCGGTACGCAGATTTGCATTCACCTGTGTCTTTGCTATGATCGCTGTCTGAGCAGATACAGGAGCTGAAATTATCGTTATTGCCGAAATGATAATGATCAGCGACATTATAAAAGAAATGATTCCAAGTCTGCGTTTTTTGGTATTTACAATATTCCAAAATGCTCGTTTTAAGTAAGGAAAACTATGTAAATATGCCATTTTTTAATAATCTATGACCCACCTGCAAATCGGGATTTTAATAAATTTTATAATTAATTAATAATTACCAACAATATACAATTTTGTAACCTGAATTGCATTTATTTTCAACAACTGACATTTTAGATTATAACTGATTATTAACAAATCTTCAAGTGACATTATGTACAAACTGCCACTTGATTTTATGACATTAGATTTTATTCGATGATTTTTTTAAACAAGTTTTATAACTTTTTGTCATATTTTAAATAATTATCAACATTTTTGTTATTCATGTTATTTTTCTTATACATTATTAACTAAAACCGACCGATCAATTTTGTTACAATATTGTAAATAATTTTTTCGTACTTTTTAAAAAACATTGTAAGGCAGATATCAAACAGCAGAAAAACAATATTAAGTGCAAAGATAAGCGGGATAATAAGCCATTTTTCACCAAGCCACCTTGTAAAAACAGGCGAAGAAAACACAAAGGTAAGCAATGCATAAACGGCAGCTGCCGCAGCATTGAAAACAAGTAATTTCACAATATATGCGGCAAGCCTTGAACGGAGCTTTTCTATCTGCTTTTTCAGCAAAGGATAATAGCCGAGAAACAGTATAAAGCAAAGCGAGACCGCCTTGCTGCCGCAGAAAAAAAACGACAGCAGCGAAACCGCTGCATAGGATATCAATGCATAACCGCCGCCTGATACTACGGAAAGCGTATAGATCACCATGCCCGCTAATGCAGGCAGCGAAAAAAGCAGTGACGGTATAAGGTTTGACGAGATCATCAGCACTATTGCAAGGGCGGTTATCAGCCCGCCGCAGGCAATTTTCTGTGACTTTTTCATTTGTTTGCTTACCTCCGGTCATAAATTATGCAGGACCTCCGTTTTTGAGCGAAAGTCCTGCTGAAATAACATTTATCGGCATGAATTGCAAAAGCAGTCTGTGCAGAGCATACACGCACAGATATCACATACATCGCAGGCATTGCACTGGTTTGAACTGCTGCTGTTATATCCGTTTTGTACGCCTGAACGCTGCTGCTGTATCCGGCTGAACATAGTCTGATATTCCACATTGGACGAATCCATGCGGCAGGCTGTCTGAAAATAATTATAGGCATCCTCAAGAAAGCCCTTGCGGTAATATACAACGCCCATAAGATAATACCACTCGGCATTCCTGCCGTCTGAGGGTATCTCCGAAAGAGCCTGCTCTGCCTGCCCGAAGTTGCCCTCGTTTATCATTCTTCTTATCTGCTGATAAACCGATGCTCCGCTGTACGGGTCTGAATATCCCGACTGACCTGAGCTGTATCCGGAGCTGTAGGATGCGCCCGGGCTGCTGTAGCTGCCGGCGCCGTTTTTGCGCTCGTTGATTATCTGGTCGTATGCTTCGTTTACTTCCTTCATTTTTTCGGAAGCAAGATCCGCAAGAGGGCTGTCTGAATATTTATCCGGATGATATTTTTTTGCAAGCTCCCTGTATGCCTTCTTTACTTCAGCATCAGAGGCTGAACGGGAAACGCCGAGAACCTTATAAGGGTCATTCACAGTGCTTCAATCCTTTCGTACCTGTTATGAACGCTTCTCGCCGTTTGCAAGATAAGCGTAATGATCTTTATCCTTTTTTCTGCTTTTTTTGCTCGTTTTCTTATCAAAAAGACAATGCTTCTGTTGAAATGATAACCCATAATATACCACGTTGTCAAGGATTTCTTTATAAGAATTCAGATCTAACAGATCATAGGCAAGCATAAGCTGCGCTGCCGTCATATTGAGCACCTCATTGCAGTAGCGCATGGTCTCTGAAATATCGTCCTTCAGTTCCTTTCTGAAAGGATTAAAGCTGTTATGCTTTACATCCTTTTCAAGGTCGTCAGCCGCATCCATTATGTATATCCACCGTCCGAGGAAGTACCCGAGGCGCTGCAGTATTTTCTTTTGCCTTTCGTCCTCAGAAAGCGACTCACACAGCCACGAAAGCAGCTTTGCGGTGGGGTCGGACGCTGCGTCTATCCCGCTGTCACTGCTTTCAGCCTGCTGCTGATATGCCATCGCTTCACCTACAGCCTTGGCTATCTCCGGATATGCCTTCTCTGCTTTTTTATAGCAGTGCTTCATTATTCCCATAAGCGATCGTGCCAATGTACGCTTGAAAAAGCCGCTGTCGCTTATAGTATCATGAAGCTTGTAGTAGGTCATTATCACCGATATTGCGCCTGCAAAGCGGAAGCCCTCTCCCTCACTGCTGCAGAACCTGCACTTTTTTACAGGGTTAAAAACGCACCTGCCGTCCCTTACATGAGAGCACTCGCCCTTTAGCCCTATAGCAAACATAGCAAGGAGCGTACAGTCGTAGCTGAGAGTAAATCTTGTAATAATGCCGTAATCCCTGCCCATGCTTTTGCACAGACCGCAGTATACGCTTTTGTAAAGCTCATATTCCCTCACCTTAAGCTCTGAGCTTTCTGGTCTGAGATATCCGAACACGGCTGTACACTCCTTTCAATTCATTTACAGCAGCCTTTTCAGGTATTGTCCTGTATATGAGGTTTCACAGGCTGCGATCTCCTCGGGGGTGCCTTCTGCAATTACCGTTCCGCCGCCGTCGCCGCCTTCGGGGCCAAGATCGATAATATGATCGGCGGTCTTTATCAGGTCAAGATTATGCTCGATCACTACCACGGTATTGCCGTTATCGGCGAATTTTTGCAGCACCTCAATAAGCCGGTGAACGTCTGCAATATGAAGCCCCGTTGTAGGCTCGTCGAGAATATATATCGTTTTGCCGGTAGAGCGCTTTGAAAGCTCGGAAGCAAGCTTTATTCTCTGAGCCTCGCCGCCGGAAAGAGTAGTTGACGGCTGGCCTATCTTGATATAGCCGAGTCCTACGTCATAAAGCGTGCGAAGCTTGTTGTATATCTTTGAATGATTTGCAAAAAATTCGCAGCCCTCTTCAACAGTCATTTCAAGCACATCATAGATCGACTTTCCCCTGAACTTTACTTCAAGCGTTTCCCTGTTATATCGCTTGCCGCCGCACACCTCACACGGAACATATACATCCGGCAGAAAATGCATCTCTATCTTTATGATGCCGTCACCCTGACAAGCCTCGCATCTGCCGCCCTTTACGTTAAACGAGAACCTTCCTGATGTAAAGCCGTGCACCTTTGCATCGTTTGTCTGAGCAAAAAGCTCACGGATATCCGTAAACACACCCGTATAGGTCGCCGGATTTGAACGCGGCGTCCTTCCTATCGGCGACTGATTGATGTCTATTACCTTATCAAGATTTTCCGTGCCGGTTATTTTTTTGCATTTTACCGGCAGAGGCCTTGCCCCGTTAAGGTCTGATGAAAGCTGCTTGTAGAGTATCTCATTAATGAGCGACGACTTTCCCGAGCCTGAAACGCCTGTAATGCAGATAAACTTGCCAAGCGGTATCTCCACATCAATGTTTTTCAGGTTGTTCTGATATGCGCCGCAGATCTTCAGCGACTTGCCGCTGCCCTCACGTCTTTTTGCCGGCACCGGAATATAAAGCTTTCTGCTGAGATACTGCCCCGTCAGCGAACGGTCGCAGGCCATTATCGCGCCGATATCGCCCGATGCGATAAGCTCGCCGCCGTGTACTCCTGCGCCGGGACCTATATCTATTATATGATCGGCGGCCTTCATTGTATCTTCATCATGCTCGACCACAATGACTGTGTTTCCAAGGTCGCGGAGATTTTTCAGCGTAGCGATCAGCTTGTCGTTATCGCGCTGGTGCAGACCGATGCTCGGTTCATCAAGGATATACAGTACCCCAGACAATGCAGAGCCGATCTGTGTCGCCAGTCTTATGCGCTGGCTTTCTCCGCCGGAAAGCGTGCCCGCAGAGCGTGAAAGAGTGAGATATGAAAGCCCGACACTGTGAAGGAAGCTCAGTCTGCTGTCGATCTCCTTGGTAATGGCTCCCGCAATGAGTTTTTCCCTGTCGCTCAGGCTTGAATGGTGCGAAAACTCAAGCGCCTGCTCCACCGACATATCACAGAATTCACTGATATTCATGCCGCCGACAGTAACCGCAAGACTTTCCGGGGAAAGCCTTCGGCCTTTACAGGCATCGCAGGGCACGGAGGACATATAGCTTTCGATCTCAGCCTTGATCCATGAGCTCTGAGTTTCGCGGAAACGCCTTTCAAGATTGTTGATTATGCCCTCAAATTCGGTCTGATATGTGCCCGAGCCGTACTCGTTCTTCCTGAAAACGGTTATCTTCTCTCCTTTGGTGCCGTAAAGCAGTATATCGACTATCTCAGGCGGAAGATCTTTTACAGGAGTATCAAGTGAGAACTTGTACTGCTTTGCAAGCGCTTCAAAATACATTGAAGCTATCGTGCTGCCTTCCATAGCCCAGCCGCTGCCCTTTATCGCTCCCTGACGTATAGACCTCGACGCATCGGGAATTATTCGGTTTACGTCGATCTTCATAAAGACGCCGAGACCTGTACACTTCTTGCAGGCGCCGAAAGGATTGTTGAACGAGAACATTCTCGGACTCAGCTCATCTATGCTTATGCCGTGCTCAGGGCAGGCATAATTCTGAGAAAACAATATATCCTCGCCGTCGTTTACGGCTGCAATTACAAGACCGCCCGAAAGCTTTGACGCCACTTCAACGGAATCCGCAAGCCTTGAACGGATATCCTGACGGATAACAAGTCTGTCCACAACAATGTCAATATTATGCTTTTTGTTCTTTTCCGGCTTTATCTGCTCTGAAAGGTCGTAAATTATACCGTCTATCCTTGCGCGGACAAATCCGCTCTTTGCTGCGGATTCAAGCTCCTTCTGGTGCTCACCTTTTTTTGAACGCACTACAGGCGCAAGTATCTGTATCTTTGCGCCCTCAGGCAGCTCAAGTATCCTGTCAACGATCTGGTCTACTGTCTGCTGCTTTATCTCTCTGCCGCATACCGGGCAATGCGGTATTCCTATCCTTGCATACATAAGCCTGAGATAGTCATATATTTCCGTTACCGTACCTACTGTGGAACGGGGATTTTTCGATGTTGTTTTCTGATCTATGGATATTGCCGGAGAAAGTCCGTCTATGCTGTCAACATCCGGCTTGTCCATCTGGCCAAGGAACATTCTTGCGTATGACGAAAGCGATTCCACATACCTGCGCTGTCCTTCGGCATAGAGGGTATCGAAAGCAAGAGAGGATTTTCCGGAGCCTGAAAGTCCTGTGACCACTACAAGCTTATCTCTTGGTATCTCTACGTCGATATTTTTCAGATTATGCTCTCTTGCGCCCTTAACGATGATTTTTTTAAATGCCATATTGTATTCACCCTATATCAATAAAACAATGTGTACCAAATATGCTGCGTTCCTGCCGCCCGCAATCTGCACGTGGGAAGTTCTTCCTGAAGCCGCTGAATCTTGGTGCATTCGCGCTCAAAGCTCTGCGGAAAAATTATACTGAGGGCGGGCTGTGATACTGCCTGATGCAAAATTTTTAAACCGGCCGGTAACAGATAAGGAGTGCGCTGAGGCACTCCTTTTTGGTTTGTTATTCTTCGTCAGATGCTGCGGCTGTATTTGCGCTGCTGTCAGAAGCTGTTTCCTTTTCGTCTGCGGAGGTATCCGGTTCATCCTCGTCAACGGGGATATTCCTGCCCTCCATAGCACACTCGAACTGCTCGCCTGACATCTTTTCATGCTCAAACAGGAACTTTGCTACAACATGGAGCTGATCTATATGATCACGAAGTATTTTTTCTGTCTTTTCATAGCCGTCTGTAATGTATTCCTTTACCTCGGCGTCTATCTTGGAGGCTGTTTCCTCAGAGTAGGTCTTGTTGTGGCCGAACTCTTTGCCAAGGAATACCTCACCGTCAGATGAACCGTATGTGATAGGTCCTAACTTTTCGCTCATGCCGTACTTTGTTATCATTGAGAACACAAGATTGGTTGCTCTCTCGATATCGTTTGAAGCTCCGGTCGAGATATCATCAAGTATGATCGCCTCAGCCACACGGCCGCCGAGAAGCACAACGATCTCTTCAAGCATTTCCTTCCTTGAACGGTAGGATTTATCCTCCGAGGGCAGCGACATTGTAAATCCGCCTGCCATTCCGCGCGGGATAATGGATATCTGATGCACAGGATCCTGTGTCGGACAATAGAAGGTCGCAACAGCGTGTCCTGCCTCGTGATAAGCGGTAAGCTTTCTTTCCTTCTCGGACATTACCCTTGATTTCTTCTCGGTGCCTACAACGACCTTGATGGTAGCTTCCTCGACCTCCTGCATGGTGATCGCCTTCTGATCCTTTCTTGCCGCAAGAAGCGCAGCTTCGTTAAGAAGGTTTTCAAGGTCTGCGCCTGTAAAGCCTGCCGTAGACTTTGCGATCGTTTTCAGCTCAACGTCAGGCGCAAGCGGCTTGCCCTTTGCATGGACTTTAAGTATCTCCTCACGGCCCTTGATATCCGGTCTGCCGACAATTACCTGCCTGTCAAAACGACCCGGACGCATAAGTGCAGGGTCAAGTATATCCGGACGGTTGGTAGCCGCGATCATAATAACGCCCTCGTTTGCGCCGAAGCCGTCCATTTCAACAAGCAGCTGGTTAAGCGTCTGCTCACGCTCGTCATGGCCGCCGCCAAGGCCTGCGCCTCTCTGGCGTCCGACAGCATCTATCTCATCAATGAAGATTATGCAGGGAGAATTTTTCTTTGCCTGATCGAAAAGGTCTCTTACTCTTGATGCACCTACACCGACGAACATTTCAACGAAGTCGGAGCCTGATATGGAGAAGAAGGGAACGCCTGCTTCACCTGCGACAGCTCTTGCAAGAAGTGTCTTACCTGTTCCGGGAGGTCCCACCAGAAGAACGCCCTTGGGTATCCTTGCGCCAAGCTCGTTATACTTTTTGGGATCCTTCAGGAATTCAACTATCTCTTTCAGCTCTTCCTTTTCCTCGTCTGCGCCGGCAACGTCTGCAAAGGTAGTTTTGCGCTTTTCATCGGTCATATTCTTTATCTTTGCTTTGCCGAAGCCCATCTGCTTTCCTGCATCTCCAAGACCGCCCGAAAGCCTTCTCATAAAGAATATCCACACTCCGGCAAGAAGTGCGATAAGTATGAGATTCGGAAGGAAATTCAGCCACCATGAATTGTCGGTAGCCTGCTTCCAGTTGAACTGCATCGGATTATCAGGATGATCGGTATTGTACTTTTCTACATATTTATCAATGGAATCAAGGAATAAGCCGATACTTGCAACGTATGTTTTTATCTCGGTCTTGTTCTTGTAGGGAGTATTGAGCTTCATGTTCAGTTCACCTGAGCCGAAGTCAAGACTATACTCCGTTACCTGCTGATTCTTGAACATATAGACAATATCAGAGGTCGGGTACTCCTCCTTGGGCTGCAAGGTGAATATCAGTGATATCACGATGATCAGCACGATCGGAATACCAAGATAGATAAGCAGATTTCTGATTGTTTTCTTGTTTTCCAAACAGTTGTCACTCCTTTTTTAATGCGCTGTTTCGTCAGACCGCCGGACTTTGGCCGTGCGGCATATTTTATATCAGGAATAGATCTCAGCCTTGAGAACGCCTACATAGGGAAGATTTCTGTAGCGCTCGCTGTAATCAAGACCATAACCGACGACAAAAAGATCGTCTATGACCTTTCCTGTATAATCAGCAGTGATAGGCTTCTTTCTTCTGCCCGGCTTGTCAAACAGAGTGCATATACGGACAGACGCAGCGCCCTTTGAAAGCAGGTGCTCCTTTATATGCGAAAGTGTGTTGCCGGTATCAAGGATATCCTCAACTATGAGCACATTCCTCTCCTTTACGTTACAGGAGACGTCCTTTACGATCCTGACATTTCCCGAAGAAACAGAACCGCTGCCATAGCTCGAAGCCTGCATAAAATCAAGCTGGACGCCCTCAATAGTGATCTTTCTCAGCAGGTCGGCAACAAATATCGCGCTGCCCTTGAGAATACCTACAATAACCAGCTCCTTGCCGTCATAGTCGGCATTTATCCTTGCGGCTATGTCCGAAACAGTCTTATCAAGCTCTTCTTCATTCATCAGTTCTTCAAAAACGTCCTTATGCAGCATATTACAACTTCCTTTCTTTTTTGATTCAGATATTTTCAGCGTCCTCTGCGGATATAAGGAGGACCCTCCTTGTGCTGCTGCTTACCATACACTGCGCGCATGGCCCGACAGCGCTTATCCAGAGCACCCTGCTGCCGTCTGCCAGAAGCAGGACGGACGAACGGTTTTCCTTTGGTATTTTCATTTCCGTAAAAAGCTTCCGCACAGGCTTTGTCACATTCCTGAACGGCAAAGAAAACACATCGCCGCTTTGCTTTGTACGGAAAACGCTTGTCAATGGTATTTTATCATAATCAAGCGCATCCTGAAACAGTTTTTTTTCGATTTTTTTTACTTTTTCATATTCTGCAATGTCCATAACGGCAAGCGTGAAGCTTTTTCCGCAAAAGAACGGCGGAGCATCCGGATCAAAGGGCTGCTCATAACCTGCCGGAGCTTCCTTCTGCTTTGTTATACGGAAGATCCCCTGACCGGATACTGCGTAAATACCGTCCCTTATCTCTACTGCACCACTATTATACACAATTTTTCTCATAAGTTCAATATGCTTTGACTCGGGAATTAATTCATATTTTGCGCACAGCTTTCTTACAGCAGCGGAAAAAACTGCCTTGTGCATTCCGGCAAGCCCTTCTGTACTGTAGCCGCCGCTTACCCTTGCGGCATCAAGCGCAGCCTCCGCCTGAAGATCAAGATATTCCTGAGCCTCACGGAGATGCCCTGTCATGCCGCACACGGACGATTCAAACGACGGGTTTATCCGCCTGAGAACGGGCATAACGTCAAGGCGCAGCTTGTTGCGCGTATATTCACGGGTAAGGTTGGTGCTGTCTGTCACGTAATCAATGCTGTTTTCGCGGCAGTAGGCCTCTGTCTCCTCTCTTGTGCAGGAGATGAGCGGCCTGATGATATTGCCTCTGACAGGCGGTATCCCGCACAGACCCGCAAGCCCGCTGCCCCTTGTCATATTGAAAAGCACCGTTTCAGCATTATCGGAAGCAGTATGAGCTGTTGCTATTTTAGCGTAAAGCTCGGAAGCTTTCTCCTGAAAAAAACTGTACCTTACTTCCCTGCCGCACTGCTCTGTGCCTATTTTCAGCCTTTGTGCTTCGGCGCCTACGTCTTTATGCAGAACAAAAAGCGGAACGCCAAACCTTTTGCAGAGCATGACTGTAAAGCTCTCGTCCCTGTCAGCTTCTTCGCCGCGGAGCTGATGATTTATGTGACAAGCATATACTTTCAGATCCATTTTCTCCCTGAGCG
This sequence comes from uncultured Ruminococcus sp., assembly GCA_902802105.1. Lineage (GTDB taxonomy): Bacteria > Bacillota > Clostridia > Oscillospirales > Acutalibacteraceae > UBA1213. The sequence continues at coordinate 9,862 of CADCKR010000026.1, read as the reverse complement.
CACAGAGAAAGCACAGCAGGGCGCATGAATCCGCGCCGCCGGAAAGCCCCACGACAACGCTGTCGCCGCTTTGGAGCATATTGTATTGTAATACCGTATTGTAAGCTTTATTGTACATTGTCCTGTGTGACCGCGGTAAAACGCATAAACTCTCCCTGCCAGTGCAGCGGCACTGACCTTGTTTCGCCGTGTCTGTTCTTGGCAACTATGCATTCACCGCTGTTCTTGTCTGCGTCCTCGCTGCCGCCTTCACTGTTCTTATAGTAATCCTCACGATAGAGGAAAAGCACGATATCTGCATCCTGCTCGATAGAACCCGAATCTCTCAGGTCTGAAAGCTGCGGCTTGTGCTCTGCCCTCTGCTCGCTCGCACGAGAAAGCTGCGAAAGTGTCAGAACGGGAACATTGAATTCCTTTGCAAGTATTTTCAGATTTCGCGTTATCTCCGAAATTTCCTGCACACGGTTGTCTATCCTTCTTGAAGCCGACATAAGCTGCAGGTAGTCGATTATCAGCAGATCAACTCCCTTGAGCCTGCGCAGCTTTGCTTTTATCTCCGGCACATTGATGCCGGGCGTATCGTCAAGATACATATTAGTTTTTGACAGAACATCTCCGGCTTCGATGAGCCTTACCCATTCATCGGTGCTGAGCTTGCCTGTTCTCAGGGTAGTGCCGGAAATAAGCGCTTCCATCGAAAGCAGTCTTGATGCAAGCTGCTCCTTTGTCATTTCCAGAGAAAAGAAGGCTACCTTCCTCTTGCACTTAAGCGCAACGTGTTTGGCAATGTTCAGCGCAAAGCTGGTTTTTCCCATGCCGGGACGTGCCGCAAGAAGTATCAGGTCTGAACGGTTAAGACCGGTAATTACGTTATCAAGAAGCCCGATGCCTGTCGGAATGCCCTTGTAAAGCTCGCTTTCTTCCGAATTGAGAAGATCAAGCCTGTCAAAGGTCTCAAGTATAACATCGCCTATCGGTTCAAGACCGGTCTTGCTCTTATTGTCACGGATATCAAATATCCTCTGCTCGGCGGAGTCGATAACCTTTGAAACATCCTCACCCGCTGAGGCGGCGTCTTCGATTATTTCCCTTGAAGAAACAATAAGACTTCTGAGAAGGTATTTATCCCTGACAATTATCGCATAATCCCTTACCCTTGAAATAGACGGGCAGAAATCCGCAAGATTCATCAGATAATTCTTGATATCACCGTCCGGAGCTTCACGCTTCCCGTTGATGCTGTTAAGCACGGTAACGATATCAACGGGCTTGCTCAGCGTAAAAAGCTCTATCATTGCATTGTATATTTGTTTATGCGTTGAAAGATAAAAATAATCGCCCGACGGAAGTATCTCCATAGCCGAAGCAAGGGCTTCCGGGTCCATTAATATAGCTCCCAGAACTGCCTGCTCGGCTTCCGAATTATACGGCAGGTTCAATCCGTCAGTAGCGCTGCCGACTTCTACAACATCCATTTTATCACCCTGACTGCTGCCTGAACATAAAAAATACAAGTTATACGCAGATCAATTTTGCCGTACAGCTGCACGGGAGAAGCCTTTAACACTAAAGGCTCCCCTCACCGTCCGGCAAAAGCTGTACAGATCATGCCTGCTCCTTGACCATTACCTTGATCGTTGCGGAAATACCTGTATAAAGCTTTATCTCGCAGTTATAGGTGCCGAAAGCCTTGATATCGCTTTCAAGCACGACCTTGCGCTTATCAACATTGATATTGTACTTCTGTGCAACCGCAGATGCGATCTCCTTGTTGGTAACAGAGCCGAAAAGCTTGCCGCCCTGACCTGCCTTGGCTGTCATTTCAAGCACCTGACCCTCAAGCTTTTCGGCGTTTGCCTTTGCTTCGGCTGTTTCAACCGCGATCCTGTGCTGCTTAGACTGCTCGGCGTTTTTCAGCTCGTTGAGAGCCTGAGCATCAGCCTCGCGCGCAAGCTTCCTCGGAAGGAGAAAGTTCCTTGCATAACCGTCTGATACGTTTGCAAGCTCGCCCTTCTTACCTGTTCCCTTAACATCCTGTAAAAGAATGACCTTCATTTCAATTTCCTCTTTTCTTATTATTTTGATATTTTATCCTCAGGCGCTTACACGCCCGATAATGATAATAATGCTGAATTTCAGCCTGCGGAATCCTCTTTGTTCACGTCAAGCTCACTGATTATCGACACAAGCTTTTCTCTTGCTTCGTCAATGCTCGTGTTTTCAAGCTGACAAGCCGCCATAGTCTGATGACCGCCGCCGCCAAGCTGCTCCATGATAACCTGAACATTCAGATCTCCGAGAGAACGCGCCGAGATATTTACGGTCTTGCCTGTTTTGTACATAACGAACGAGGCCTTGACGTTCTCGATGCCAAGCAGCTCATCGGCCGCCTGAGCAGAGGCTATACGGATATCCGTAATATCCTCTTCGGCGCTTGCAATAGCGCAGTAATTGAATATTTCTGCTTCACTTACAAGCTTATACTTGACCTTGTAGGTATCTATTGAATTGGAGAACAGGCGCTTTACCTCGACAGTATCGGCGCCGTTGCTCTTAAGATAAGCGGCTGCTTCAAATGTGCGCACACCTGTCCTGAGAACAAAGTTTTTGGTATCAAGCATTATGCCTGAGAGCAGTGCTTCGCTTTCGAGCCTGCTAAGGGAATCATGCCCAAGATACTGCACAAGCTCGGCTGTCATCTCGGACGCAGACGATGCGTAAGGCTCATGGTAGAATACAAGGGCATTGTCGATATGGTTTACCATCATGCGGTGATGGTCTATTACCACTACCCTGCTGCTGCGCTCGTAGACCGTCTTTGATTCAAGAAAATTCGGAGAATGGGTATCAACTATGATAAGCAGCGAATGGTCATCAAGCAGCGCAAGAGCTTCATCCTCTGTTTTGAAGATGCTCTCGAAGCCTGCCTTCTCGAAACTTGCAACAAGCGATTTTGCAAGAGTCTGCTGCCTGTTGATAAGGATATACGCATTCTTGTGCAGTCCCTTTACAACAGCGCTCCACATACCAATGCTTGCTCCGACAGAATCAAGATCGGAAAACCTGTGTCCCATGATAATGACGTTGCTGCTGTTGTTGATATGGTTGGAAAGAGATGCCGCAATAACTCTTGTACGCACCTTTTCACGCTTTTCTATACCCTTTGACACTCCGCCGAAGAACTTATAGGAGTCCGCTTTTTTGATGGCTGCCTGATCTCCGCCTCTGCCGAGAGCCATATCGAGAGCCTGTCTTGCCCACTGCTCGTTTTCCTTGAAGGTCTTGCCGCCGCGGCCTATTCCGATAGATATTGTTGCGCTGAGACGGTCGTTTATCTTTATCATCCTTATGTCGTCAAGTATCCTGAACTTGCCATCGATAGATCTCTTGATATCCCTTTCTTCCATTACAACGATATATCTTCCGCCGCTCATTTTCTTGTAAAAGCCCTTGGTCGAGCTCACCCATTTGACGATCTCCTGCTCAACAGCGACCGTGACCTTTATTGCTTCACTGTTGTCGGTCTCGCGTTCAAGCTCATCTTTGTTGTCAAAGGCAACGATAGCAACGACCGGACGGGTCTCAAGGTATTCGTCCGAATTTGTCTTGTAGGTATTGTCGTCTATAAAATAGACGATCGAGCCGTATTCGTGCCTTACCGCAAAAGCGATGTACCATTTGTCATTATACTTTGTATCGGCGCCGTTGCTGCCATATATCGCATCAACGTCATCACCGGAGAGATACTTTGTGATGCTGTCGCCCAGCGGGTCCTCATTTCCGCAGACGTTTTCCTTGAACAGGGCATTTGCAGCCATGATCTCATTTTCCTTGCTGAGTATGACAACGGGTATCATTATGTCGTCGATGTTTTTGGAGTCGTCCTTGAAAAGCCGTTTTGACGCGCTTGTCAGCACCGCTGATATCAGGCTTTTGATGTTCATTATGCTTATTGCCACAATGACTGATGCAGTAATCGCAAGTATCAGCTCCACAAGGAAGGTTATCAGGCTGAACCTGACAGCCATGAACGCCATTATGAACATAACGATCGCAAATACCACGAACAAAGGCGTTAATATATATTTATTTTCTCTTTTTCTCACGCTGATCCACCACCGAAAGAAATGTTCGGAGCGCCTGTCATACCTCCATGATTATCGGAAGTATCATCGGGCTCCTTCTCGTCTTGTCATAAAGCAGCTTTGAAAGCTCGTCCTTGATGGTATTTTTGATAACTCCCCATTCATGTACGTCCTGAGCAGAGCAGTCGTCAAGAGTTTCCATCACTACTCGTCTTGCGCCCTCCATGAGAGGCTCGCTTTCCCTGACATACACAAAGCCCCTTGATACTATGTCGGGCCCGGCGATCACATGGCCGTCCTCACTGTCAAGAGTTACCACCACCACGATAAGACCATCCTCACCGAGATGCTTGCGGTCACGAAGAACGATACTTCCCACATCACCAACACCGAGTCCGTCTACAAGCACCTTGCCTGCCGGTATGCTCGGAAGCTGCTTCATGTATTCTTTATTTATCTCAACCACGTTTCCGATATCCCCGATAAAGATATTGGAACGGTTCATGCCCATTTCCATAGCAAGCTGTCCGTGCTTGATAAGGTGCTTCTGCTCGCCGTGAACAGGAATAAAGTACTTAGGCTTTGTAAGGCCGTGAATTATTTTAAGCTCCTCCTGGCAGGCGTGTCCTGAAACGTGGACCTCATACATGGATTCATATATTACTGTACAGCCGTGCTTCATAAGCTCGTTTACAACGGAGTTTACGGCCTTTTCGTTGCCTGGTATCGGGTTTGCGGAGATTATTATATAGTCATCAGGCCCTACCTCTACCTTGCGGTGATCGGAATAAGCCATTCTTGACAGTGCAGACATAGTTTCGCCCTGACTGCCTGTAGTAATCAGCACTATTTCTTCTTTTGAATACCGCCCAAGAAGGTCGATATCTATTATAAGGCCATCCGGCACGTTGATATACCCAAGCTCGGAAGCTATCGCCATATTGTTTATCATGCTTCTGCCGGAGAAAGCGACCTTCCTGCCGTATTTTTGCGCGCAGTCAAGTATCTGCTGTATCCTTCCGAGATTTGACGCAAATGTAGCAATGATTATCCTGCTCTTTTCGGCAGCCTTGAACAGCAGGTCAAAGGTATGCCCTACCTTCTGCTCAGTCATTGTATATCCCGGACGCTCAACATTGGTAGATTCGGCCATAAGTGCGAGCACGCCGCTCTTGCCGAGCTCCGCAAAGCGCGCAAGGTCGATCATGCCGCCTGTTGTAGGTGTGCAGTCGATCTTGAAGTCGCCTGTATGAATGATGGTCCCTGCGGGTGAATGTATAGCTATTGCCACCGAATCGGGGATCGAATGGTTGACGTGTATGAACTCTATGGACATACAGCCAAGCTTTATCCTCTGTCCGGGAAGGACGGTATTGAGCTTTACCTTTCCGAAAAGGTTATGCTCCTTTAGCTTGCTTTCAACAAGGCCGAGGGTAAGCGGCGTACCGTATACGGGCAGATTTACTTTTCTGAGCAGATACGGAAGCGAGCCTATATGGTCTTCATGTCCGTGAGTAAGCACGATGCCCTTGATCTTATCTTTATTTCTCTCAACATAGGTAAAGTCCGGAATGACAAGATCAACTCCAAGCATATCTCCATCCGGAAATGCCATTCCGCAGTCGAGCAGGAACATATCGTTGTCACATTCAAACAGTGTGATGTTTTTTCCGATCTCATTCAATCCGCCGAGGAACGTGACCTTAACGGAATGTTCTGCGGCATTATTATAGCGCCGCTTTGACTGATAGTCATTTTGTTTTGTATAGCCGTTCTTTCTGTTTTTTTCGGGCTGTATTTCCGCCAGAACCTTTCTTTCCGTCTGTCTGCGCGGTGCAGCGATCAGCTCATTGCTGCCGAGAGTCTGATCTGTAGGTCTGAATCGGGAATCTGACGGCTTAAAATTCTTTCCCGCAGGACGTCCCGGTGTTAATTTTTTGTGCCATGCCCTGCTGCTCCCCGGAAATTTTGAGCCTGAGACACTCTTATTGCCGGAATTTTTGGGCGCACTTTTTCTGTTAAATTCTGATAGCACTACGATTTTACCTCCGATTTCGTAATTTTTAATAACTTTTTTGTGATAAGTTAACAATTTACTGTGTTATAAACAACACAATATAATTTTTTCCGAACACAATTATATAGACTATTTTACTCCCTCAAACAGATTATGTCAACATAAAAATATTGCGGCGGCGCAGAGCCTGCGCTCCCAACCCCGCTCCGCTCGTTTACACTCGCTTTGTTCTGCTCATTCCTTAGTCATTCCCGTAGAAGCTGGTGCATTCGCGGTGCTTTGCAAAAACTTTCTTTTACAGTTTACTGATTAACTCCACACTCCGCACTCCACATTAAAAAAGACCCTTCCGGATAACCGGAAGAGTCAGCAGGTTTGCTTTTATTCAGCTTTTGTGAAAATATTACCGCATAAGAGCAGCAAGACGCTTGTTTATCTCTACAAGGAAAGTCTCGGTGTCTACCTTGGTCTTGTTTTCAAGTGTTGAGAGCGCTGCAAGGTCGCCTGTCATAATACCATCCTCGATGGTGGCTATTGTAGCCTGTTCAAGCTTGTCGGCATAAGCAGCAAGCTCGGGAAGCTCGTCAAGCTGACCGCGCTTTCTCAGTGCGCCTGACCATGCAAAAAGCGTGGCAACAGAGTTTGTAGAGGTCGATTCGCCCTTGAGATACTTGTAATAATGGCGCTGAACAGTGCCGTGCGCAGCCTCGTATTCGTAGATGCCGTCGGGAGAAACAAGCACGGATGTCATCATAGCCAGAGAGCCGAATGCCGTAGCGACCATGTCGGACATTACATCGCCGTCATAGTTCTTGCAGGCCCAGATATAGCCGCCGTCTGAACGGATAACCCTTGCAACAGCATCGTCAATGAGCGTATAGAAATATGTTATGCCTGCCTGCTCGAATTTTTCTTTATATTCATTCTCGAATATCTCGTTGAAAATATCCTTGAAGCGGTGGTCATACTTCTTGGAGATAGTATCCTTGGAAGCAAACCAGATATCCTGCTTCTTGTCAAGTGCAAAGTTGAAGCAGGCTCTTGCAAAGCTTGCAATGCTCTTGTCAAGGTTGTGCAGTCCCTGAATGATACCGTCTGTACCCTTGAACTCGTGGATAAGCTGGCGTGTCTCGTTGCCGTCCTTATCGGTGACAACAAGCTCTGCCTTGCTGCCGTCAGCTACCACCATTTCGGTGTTCTTGTAAACATCGCCGTATGCATGACGCGCAATCGTGATAGGCTTCTTCCATGTGGGAATGTAGGGGGTTATGCCCTTTACAACGATGGGGGTTCTGAACACGGTGCCGTCAAGGATAGCCCTGATAGTTCCGTTCGGCGACTTCCACATCTGCGTAAGGTTATATTCCTTTACACGGTCGGCATTAGGTGTAATGGTAGCGCACTTTACAGCAACGCCGTATTTCTTTGTAGCCTCAGCGCTGTCGATAGTTACCTGATCCTTGGTTTTCTCTCTGTTTTCAAGGCCAAGGTCATAGTATTCCGTTTTGAGGTCAACATAAGGAAGGATAAGGGTGTCCTTTATCATCTTCCAGATAATTCTTGTCATCTCGTCGCCGTCCATTTCGACAAGCGGGGTCTTCATCTGTATTTTAGCCATTGGAGATCATCCTTTCATATAAAATGGTGGTCTTACTTTATCCCTTTATTTATGTTGTCAAGGAGAAAATCAGCCGTTCTGTTTGGTATAGTCAAGCAGACCGCCGGCAAGTATAATGTCCTTTGTGCGGCCGGAAAGCTCGCAGAGTACAGGTATCTCCTTGCCCTGAGTTTTATTTACAAGCAGGAGATGTGTCTTGCCTGCTGCGATCGTCTTGCGGATAGCGGGAAGTGAGAGCTCGTCTCCCTCGTTGATATTGTCGTAATCATTCTCGTTAACGAATGTCAGCGGGAGTATGCCTGCATTGATAAGGTTTGCTCTGTGGATACGTGCAAACGACTTTACAACAACTGCCTTGATGCCAAGATAGAGCGGTGCAAGTGCTGCGTGCTCACGCGATGAGCCCTGACCATAGTTAACGCCGCCTACAATGATGCTGCTGCCCAGTGCCTTTGCGCGAAGCGGGAAGTCCTTGTCGCATACTGTGAAGCAGTGCTCTGAGATAGCCGGAATATTTGAGCGCAGCGGAAGTATCTTTGCGCCGGCGGGCATAATGTGGTCGGTAGTGATATTGTCGCCTACCTTGAGTGAGCAGCGGACATCAATATTGTCTGCAAGAGGCTCTGTCTTGGGATACGGCTTTATGTTAGGACCGCGGAGCACCTCAACGCTGTCCATTTCCTCAACAGGAGCAGGCTCAACGACCATATTGTCGTTATAGTCAAACTTCTCAGGCAGCGGAATGTTTACAGCATCACCGAGTGTTCTCGGGTCTGTAAATACGCCTGCAATAGCTGATGCAGCGGCTGTTTCAGGGCTGACAAGATATATCTGACCGTCACGGGTGCCGCTTCTGCCCTCAAAGTTGCGGTTGAAGGTACGCAGTGAGATACCCTTTGAATTAGGTGACTGTCCCATGCCTATGCACGGACCGCAGGCACATTCGAGTATTCTTGCGCCGGCCTCGATGATATCTGCAAGCGCGCCGTTTTTCGCAAGCATATTATATACCTGCTTTGAACCCGGAGCGATAGCAAGGCTCACATCGGGATGTACCGTCTTGCCCTTGAGTATCGCAGCAACTCTCATAAGATCGAGATATGAGGAGTTTGTGCATGAACCGATACATACCTGATCTATCTTCTGCGGGCCGATCTCCTCTATGGTTTTTACGTTATCGGGGCTATGCGGACATGCTGCCATAGGAACGAGCTTTGAAAGGTCGATATCTATTACCTCGTCAAACACTGCGTCATCATCGCTGCTGAGCTCTGTCCAGTCCTCTTCCCTGCCCTGAGCCTTCATAAACTCTCTTGTGATCTCGTCTGACGGGAATACAGATGTAGTAGCGCCAAGCTCTGCGCCCATATTTGTAATGGTAGCTCTTTCGGGAACGGTAAGTGTCTTTACTCCCTCGCCGCCATACTCAACGATCTTGCCTACGCCGCCCTTTACAGACATGATGCGCAGCACTTCAAGTATAATATCCTTAGCAGACACCCACGGCTGAAGCTTGCCTGTGAGGTTTACCCTGACCATCTTGGGCATCTGTATGTAATATGCGCCGCCGCCCATTGCAACCGCAACGTCAAGACCGCCTGCGCCGATAGCAAGCATACCTATACCGCCGCCTGTAGGAGTATGGCTGTCTGAGCCTATGAGGGTTTTGCCCGGCTTGCCGAAGCGCTCAAGATGTACCTGATGGCAGATACCGTTGCCGGGTCTTGAGAAATATATGCCGTGCTTTTTGCAGACGGTCTGTATAAACCTGTGATCGTCTGCGTTTTCAAAGCCGGTCTGCAAAGTATTGTGGTCGATATAAGCAACGCTTTTTTCGGTTTTTACTCTCGGCACGCCGATAGCCTCAAATTCAAGGTAAGCCATCGTACCTGTTGCGTCCTGAGTAAGTGTCTGGTCTATCTTCAGACCGACTTCACTTCCAACGGTCATTTCACCGCTGAGAAGATGTGACTTGATAATTTTCTGAGCAATTGTGTAGCCCATTTCATTTTCCCCCTTTTCATTTTTCAGAGAAATACCGTCTGTGAAGTACTCACCGCCTATAGAGGCGGGAGCTTCCTTTAATCCGCCCAACCTTGCAAAGGATTGCATTTTACGGGCATCAGTTTCCGAGGCTATGGG
>CADCKR010000025.1 GCA_902802105.1 uncultured Ruminococcus sp. | reverse complement strand
ATAAGACTGCATTTTGCAAAGAAAAATGAAACACTGTATGAAGCTCTGAACAGACTAAAGGATATCAGGAAAAAAATACCATACAGAAAAACTATACTGTGATAAAATACATCTCAGGAGGTAATACAAATCTATGCTTACACTTGAAAGAGCAAAGGAACTCAATGATTCAATGGTAACGGAAGAACATCTTCGCCTTCATGCCAAAAATGTTATGTATGCCATGGGAGCAATGGCGGATCATTTCGGAGAAGACCGTGATTACTGGATGGCTGTCGGCTACCTGCACGATTATGACTATGAGAAGTATCCGGACGAGCATCTTAAACATACGGAACAGCCCCTGCTTGATGCCGGCGTTGAACCGGAAGCTGTAAGAGCGATACTCAGCCACGGTTACGGTATCTGTACAGACATAAAGCCGGAAACAAATATGGAAAAGAGTCTGTTTACTGTTGATGAGCTGACAGGCATCATTCAGGCGTGTGCCCGTATGAGACCCAATGGTATTACCGATCTTGAGCTGAAAAGCTTTATGAAAAAATTCAAGGACAAGAAGTTTGCCGCAAAATGTGACAGAGAGCTTATCAAAAAGGGCTGTGAAATGCTCAATATGACTGTAAACGAGGTTGCCGATATCTGCATTAGCGGAATGAAGCCTTATGCTGATGATATCGGATTACTCGGAACAGATTCATAAAACCGATAAAAAACATACCAGTCAAAGCCGCCCGGACTCACCATCCGAGCGGCTTTGCTCATTTTCCGATATGTACCCTCTGTGCAGGCTTCTTCATAGCGCTCACAACCGACAGCCGGGTTGTCATTAAGTATTCTTAATATCAAAAGCCCGCACCAAAATACTGTTTCATTCTGCGGCATACTGCCCGGCAGTGGATGAACGGGAGAAAATAAACGGATATATCGCTTAAAGTGCAGGTGCGGTCCCGCAGGTAACAAAGCTTTTATAAAAATTACAGGCAGTATCCGAAGCAGTGAATATGGTTCTCTGCATAAGCCTTGAGCAGACCTCTTCGGCTTGAAAAATTTCCGGATAATTACAACTATAACAAAATTGTAATAAATATTTAACCAAATATCACGAATAATTGCACAAGAATTAACAATTTTTGATGTTTATAGTGCACAACTTAAAAATCATTTTTTCTAATACGGAACTATATTTTTGGCTATGCTTCGTCAGAATATACAAAAAAGCCTGTATTTGGGAAAATAAAGGATTAAAAACCTTTAAATTCATCTTGATTTTTAAACAGTTTTAGTATATAATCATCATTAGGTAAAGCCTATCTGACAGATGGCTTTATTATATTTTAGTTAGGAGGAAGATTTCCATGCAGATAAGAAAAATTCTTGGAATCGCACTTGCAGCTGCTCTTGTAGGATCAACTGCTATAGTATCAATGGTTCCGGCTTCTGCGGCTGAGTTTGAGCCGGCAGGACATACTTTCGGCGTGATCGGCGGCTTCAATAGTTGGGGCGGCGACGTTGCTATGACAGATGAAGACGGCGACGGCGTATATGAGGCAGAAGTAGATGTAGTTGGCACATACGAGTTCAAGGTCCGTGCAGACGGCGCTTGGGAATACAGCTGGGGCGTATACGAAGCTGACTATGACCGTACACAGAACAGCCAGACCAACTGCAGCGCAACAGTAGCAGAGGGTCAGAAGCTTGTAGTTAAGCTCGACACAACAAAGGTTGACGATGCAGCTAAGGATAATGCTGATTCAGCAGTTAATGAGGCTGACTTCGACTTTGCAGCAGACGGCTATGACTACTGGGCTGTAAGCTTTGAGGTTGTAGACGCAGCAGAGGAGCCCACAGATGAGCCTACAGATGAGCCTACAGATGAGCCTACAGATGAGCCTACAGATGAGCCCACAGCTAAGACAACAGCTGTAACAGATTATATCTATTATGACAACAGCTATACAAAGTGGGATAAAGTATACGCTTACTGGTGGGAGAGCGGCTACGGCAGAACCTATGACTTTGAGGATAATGATTATGGTTGGGTAGCAGAGACAGATGCAGACGGTAATCCGACTAACCATCCTGTTGCATTCCCCGGCACTGAGATGACTCAGGTTGATGGAACAGATATATGGCAGGCAAGGATCCCCTTCGGCGCTGAGAAGATCATCTTCAACAGCGGTAAGTCTGATGATGAGATCCATGCAGGCGAAGTAGGCTATCAGACAGCTGATCTTGCTTTTAATGCTGAAACAAATGCTGGTCAGGTCTTCATAGTTCCGGATGGTTCCGAAGCTAAGAAGGGCAAGGGCATTGAGAAGACAAAGTTCACCTACAAAGACGGTGATTGGGCAGCTTATGACGGTGAGTACAATGCAGAGGAGCTTGCTGACGAGCCCACAGATGAGCCTACAGATGAGCCCAGCGATGAGCCTTCAGATGAGCCCGGTGAGGAGCCTTCAGATGAGCCCGGCGAGGAGCCTTCAGATGAGCCCGGCGAGGAGCCTTCAGATGAGCCCGGTGAGGAGCCTTCAGATGAGCCCGGTGAGGAGCCTTCAGATGAGCCCACAGTAACTACAACAGCTATTGATGATTACATCTACTTCGACAACAGCTATACAAAGTGGGACGAAGTATATGCATATTGGTGGGAGAGCGGCTACGGCAGAACCTACGACTTTGAGGGCAACGATTACGGTTGGGTAGCAGACGTTGATGCAGACGGCAATCCTGCAAATCATCCTGTTACATTCCCGGGCACAAAGATGACTCAGATTCCTGGTACTGACGTATGGCAGGCAAGGATCCCCTTCGGCGCACAGAAGATCATATTCAGCAGCGGTAAGTCTGACGATCAGATCCACGCTGGTGAGATCGGCTATCAGACAGCAGACCTCGACATCGACACAGAAGCTAACGCTGGCCAGATCTATGTTGTAGAGGTTGGTTCTGAAGCTAAGAAGGGCAAGGGCATTGAGAAGACAAAGTATAAGTACAGCAAGGGCGAATGGGTTGACTACACAGGCGAGTATGTTCCTGAGGAGATCAAGGGCGAGCCTTCAGACAAGCCTTCAGATGAGCCTTCTGATAATGAGCCCGGCACACAGCCTGGCGGTGAGCAGTCCGGCACACCTACACCTACAGATAATCCTGTAAAGACAGGTGACAGTGCAATGCCTATCGCATTTGCAGTAGTTGCAATGGCAGCTCTTGGTACAGCTCTTGTGCTTTCCAAGAAAAAGTCTTCTGAGAGATAATTCGGATATCCGATTATCGCTTTGATAACTAACTAAAAAATCTCCCGCAGTTCATTCTGCGGGAGATTTCCTTTGTTCGGAACGGGCAGCAGCTTGACGGTAAAGCTTCGCTGAATACTGACCCGAAAAGCAAGACAGGGGGGCTTTCATTTGAAAGTCCCCCTGAAATTGTATGAGCCGTTAAAATTATAAGCGTGTAACGGTATAGCCGTCTTTTTCAAGCAGTGAAATAATGCCCTGGTCACCGCAGAAGTGCAGAAAACCGACCATGAAAAATGTTTTTGAGCCGGAATTGATGCTTTCTTCGGCTGCTTTCGCCATTGTAATATTGCGGTTGGTAATAAGCTTTTCGATATATTCCTCATAAAGCGGATAGTCGTCGTTTGCCTGTTGAGTAAAGGTAGTATCTATGAGCAGCTCATCGCTGAGAGTGCCGTTTTTCCAGCATTCATAGAGCAGCATAGTAGCATCTGTAATAGATGTTCCGTAGTTTTCGTCAAGCATCTGAGAAATCATAAGGTCGTTAAGCGCGTCTGAAAAGCTGTTCATAGCATCGAACTGCCCTGCAAATGTTTCCAGCTCGACCACAGGCTTGTTATCTGCCTGAGCCATTTGCAGGAACTTGTAATCAACGCCGTTGTAGATGCTTAGTTCTGTGTTGTTCTGTATCGTACTGGATATAAGTGAGACCCACATATACGGCCTCATTTTATCGAAGGCCTCGTTATACATATTAAAGCTTTTGAGATATTCAACGGCTTTGTTGTAGGTGTCCTCCGATATGTGCTCTTTTATAGTTGAGCCGTCGGTGTACATCAGGTATTGCATTACCTCGGTCGCTTTTGATGAATCGTTAAGATAAGAGGAGATGTCAAGCTCGACTGTAAGGGTGTCGCTGTCGTTATATGCATCCATAATATAGTCAGGCATATAGTTGACAGAATCATCGCCGATATGGATAGAACCCATCATATATATGTAGTTTCCGTTGCTGTCTTCGACCTTCCATGCGGCGGGATGTATCTCTTCTGCCGGTTTTGAAGGCTGCGGAGTATCGGTGCTTGTCTGCGGAGTATCGGTGCTTGTCTGCGGAGTATCGGTGCTTGTCTGCGGAGTATCGGTGCTTGTTTGCGGAGTATCAGTGCTTGTCTGCGGAGTATCGGTGCTTGTTTGCGGAGTATCGGTGCTTGTCTGCGCTGAGGGTTCAGAGGTATCTGCATCAGATGCAACCGGGATAAGCGGGTTGATAGGTTCGGTTTTTGATGTTTCGCCTGAGCATCCGGAAAGTGCCGGCGTGATCAAAAGCATAAAAGCAATAATAGCGGAAATAATAGGTTTTCTTTTCATTCTTTCAGCTCCTGTCATAATAATATAAAAAAAATAAAGGCGTATCACAAGAATACGCCCTCATTTCCGATCAGGGATTTAAGTAATAAATTACTTAGAAGCCTTCTTCATCTTTGTAGCAACGATAGCTGTACCAAGAGCAGCTACGCCTGCTGTAGCGATAACTGCAACAGCTGCTGTGCTGTTGTCACCTGTCTTAGGAACATCCTCTGAGGGCTTACCATCAGTCTGGCCAAGACCGGAAGCGCTTGCTGAGAGAGAAAGTGCAAGTGCTGCACCAACAGTTGTAAGAGCTACAAAGAAAGTTTTCTTGAGTTTCATAATAATACATCCTCCTTAATTTATTGCAATCTCCTTGCAACAACTATATTATAGCACAGTGAGTTTTATAAGTCAATGAATATTTGAAAATAAAACTTAGAAATCAAGGCAATTTTATCCATCAATATTGTGTAGAATGTATATCTTACAAGGAAATATTTGGCTGAAATAACGGCATATTTTATATAAATTACACTAATAGAAGTTAAAATTATGTTATATTTATCTTAAATTGTATGATATAAATGCTTCACAAACATAACTGATGGATATAATTTCCTGAATATTTTGTAAAGAATGCGGCTCTTTCAGGATAAAAAATATCCCTGTCGGAGATGATGCTCTGACAGGGATATTCAAAAGCCTACCTGAAAGTACGGCTCCTACACATCAGAACAAGCTGGTCTGATTATTTGGAAGCCTTCTTCATCTTTGTAGCAACGATAGCTGTACCAAGAGCAGCTACGCCTGCTGTAGCGATAACTGCAACAGCTGCTGTGCTGTTGTCGCCTGTCTTAACAGGATCAACGTTAGGATCGATCGGGTCTGTCTGACCGAGACCTGAAGCGCTTGCTGAGAGAGAAAGTGCAAGAGCTGCACCAACAGTTGTAAGTGTTGCAAAGAAAACTTTATTGAACTTTTTCATAATAATACATCCTCCTGAATCAATTAACTCATGTTCATGTTGAAAGCCTTTCCTTCAACATCTGTATTATAGCATTATGCAGCGCTTTAGTCAACAAAAAATAGCATCTGCGGGATTAGAAAGAAAATCAAATTTCAGGAAAATACTGTGTATATTTTACATCTGCTCAGATAGAACAGGCTATAATAAAAGCGGTTTTCATAAAAACATTATAACAAATTTAAAATTATTTATTATTTGTCATAGCTTTAAAGCTGACGGAAAGATCATAAATATATTTTACTTATATTATGTAGAGCTTCTTAAAATTGATTGTGCAAAATATACATCCTCCGGATAGGTGAGCTTGATATTGGTCAGCTCGCCTTTTATGAGCTTTACACAATAGCCCTTTTGCCTGTAAAGGCTGCAAACATCTGTAGCACGGGCTTTTTCTCCGGCAGTCAGCGATGACCATACTGCCCTGAATGTGCCGATGCGGAAGGTCTGGGGCGTTTGAACACGATAGAGTCTGCTGCGCTCAGGAAAGTCATACACGTTCATATTATCGTCCGCAGCTGCTACGGTGTCGGATTCGGGAATGGCCGTTGTGCATATCTCACAGCTTTCCATAGCATCAATGCTGTCGCTTATCATTCTCAGCGACACAAACGGACGCACAGCATCGTGAGAAAGCACAATATCCCTGTCGGAGCAGTTAAGCTCAGACAGGGAATAGCTGATAATATTTTCGATCGTACTGTTGCGGTCAGCACCGCCTTTTGTAATGTGTATCCTGCCCGAAGGGTCGTTAAGTCCGGGCAGGGCTTTTGCATAATCATAAAATGACGGATTAATGCCGATAACGGCCGCATCAACAGAGCTGTGCATAAGGAAGGCTCTGACGGTCCTTACTATTACCGGCACGCCTTCAAGCTCCATGAACTGCTTGGGCAGCCCACCGCCCATACGTGAGCCGCTGCCGCCTGCTACGATTGCTGCAATGATCATTTTGAATCCCTCTTTTTGACCGGAGGAAGCACGCCTTCCTCACGTTCCTTGTTTATGCGGAACCTTCTGTATGAAATAATGAAGAAAATTACTATAAATACGATTATTGTTGTTTCTATAAAAATAATTATCCAGCTGTATGTGCTGCGTGAGGATGAAATAACGTTTACCTTGCAGGTCTTTGAGAATTTGCCGTCAGAGGTCGTGAAGGTTATCTTGGTGGTTCCTTCGCTTATACCTGTGATCCTGCCGTCAATATCTACAGTCGCGATATCCGGATCTCTGGAGACGCCCTTCATAACAGGCAGAGCCGCATTTGAAGGGTTTAACCGGAAGCTCATATCGTAGGAGCTGCCAACCTCAATATTTATGTTGTTTTTTTCGAGAGTTATATCTTTTATGGAGCCTGTGCCTGCAACGTCATTCTGGTAAAGGATCACCAGCTCTTTTCCGTTGATTATGCATGACATATTCATATCGTGAGCGTCAACGGTAAGTTTTCCGGTCGCAGCAGCGGCTTTTGAGGTCTGACTCTTATATATGTTCATGGTGTAGCTGCCCTGCACAACGCTTTCAAAATAGAACTGACCGGTCTTGTTGGTTGTCGTGCGAAGCTCGGTGACATCATTTTTAAGCTCGACTACCATATTTGCCTTTTTATCTCCGGCAATAGTGTAGAGGACGCCGTTTATCGCAATATTGAAGGTGCCGTGTCCCTGCTGAGCACTTACCTTGACCATACATCTCCTTGTCACGGCTGTGCTTGCGGATTCTATATTGATAACTGCAACGCCGGGGCTTAATGCTTTGATAACGCCGTTGTCATCGACCTTTGCGATAGTCGTATCCGTACTCGAAAAGAAGAGCCTTGTGTCCTCGATATCCTCCGGTACAACGCTTGCTTTCAGCTCGTGCACATCGCCGACAGTCATTTCAAGGCTCTGTGTTTCAAGTGAGATCGTTTTAGGAGCCGTTCCGCTGCGGACTGTGACTGTACAGGCGGCCTGATTGCCCTTTGTGTCTGTAACGGTAATTATTGAGGAACCTGCTTTCAGAGCGCTGACCATACCTGTTTCGCTTACAGCGGCTATGTTCGGGTCTGATGATCTGTACTGGGCATTATCGACTACGCTTTTGAGCGTAAGCTGATATTTCTCGTCAGGGAAAAGGTTTATGCTGTCCCGTGTGAAGTCTATGACGTCGCCCACAGCAAATGACACTGAGGGCAATGCGCAGATCAGCATTATCGTCACCGTGAGAAAACAGATTATTCGCTTCTTCATAAGTAGGATACCTCCGGAGATTTGATTTCCGTTTCGTCAAAGCCTTTGTCGAGAATGCTCAGCAGCTTTGGCTCCACATTTTCAATATAATACTTTTTGTCTAAGGATGCATTTTCCCTGAGCTTTTTTTGCAGATCGGGATCGTCCATATATTTGCTTACCGTCAAAGCAAGCTCATGAGCGGCATTGTTGCTTTTCAGATCAAAGAGCAAGCCGTTTTTGCCGTCTTTTATAAGGTCGGTGTGACCCTTTATGCGTGTTGCTATCACAGGCATATTGCAGTGCAGCGCTTCCATTACGTTGAACGGCAGCCCCTCCATACGTGCGCCCGATATCAGCACGTCACAGCTTCGGTAAAGCAGATCAACATTGCTCACCTGCCCGAGAAAGCGCACCCTTGAGCCAAGCTCAAGCCTTGCGGCAAGTCTGCGGCATTCCTCAAGAGTGCTGCCCTCGCCTGCAAATACGAGCGAGATGCTTTTGTATTTAAGGTGCAGCATTTCAAGAGCCTCTATAAGCATGGTCTGGTTCTTTCTTCCGGAAAATTCGCCTACACACAGGAATATCACGCTGTCATCGGGAAGAGCAAGGCTTTTGCGGAAGGCCGACCTTTCGCTGCTGCTGATCTCAGGAAAGCGATCGCCTCGAAGCCCCATGCCATAGGTAAAACGTATATCCTTGCCAAGCCTGTACCTTTTGGCAAGCTCAAGGTCTTCGCTGTTCATCACAATAAGTGAATCAGTCACTCCGGCAGTGAGCCTTTCGGCGGAACGGTAGATCACAGAGCGGATGCTCCTGCCGCCGTCAAACATATATCCGTGAGAGATATGTACACAGTACGGCCTGTTTTTCCTTATGCGTTTAACTGCAAGCCTGAGCGCCGCGCCGGCTAAGGTGGAATTGGAGCAGACCATTATGTATTTGTTTTCGGATATCAGCTTTTTCAGCTTGCTGACGGTTTTCAGGTTGGCAGGGGAGAGTGGGTTTTTGACGAACCTCATGTCGAAGCATTTGTCGATAAGCGGATGAGCTTCTGCGCCCTCGGCAGCTGCGTGGATCTCATAGCCCCTGCTTCTGAAATATTCTATATAAGGCAGATGAAAGTTTATGATATGTGACATACGGGAGGCGCATATCAGTATTTTTTTCACGGCAAACACCTCGGAGGCTCACTCGATCGCAGTACGGCTTTTTTTAGGCTCCTTGGGAGCGGCGGACAGACCGGTTATGAATTTGGCGTAATTGTCGCATACGATAGAAGAAGGACCGACCTCACGGAGCTGACCTTTTTCTATCCAGGCAGCTTTTCTGCAAAGCTTTTTTACAGAGGCGTTGTTGTGGGAAACAAGCAGGAAGGTAGTGCCGCCGCTGAGAAGCTTTTTGATGCGCTCCTCGCACTTCATGCGGAAGCGCGCATCGCCGACTGCAAGCACCTCATCGGCGATAACAACATCTGCGCTGACGCAGGTGGCGATAGCGAAGCCGAGCCTTGATATCATACCGGAGGAAAAATTTTTCAGCGGTACGTCTACGAATTTTTCTATTTCTGCAAATTCGATGATCTCATCAAATTTTGATTTCATATATTTTCTTGTGTGGCCGTGCATAGCCCCCGAAAGAAAAACATTTTCCCTTGCGGAAAGAGTTCTGTCGAAGCCGCCGCTTATCTCGATAAGCGGTGCGATAGTGCCCCTTACCTTGACAGTGCCTCGCGTGGGTCTGATTATGCCTGCGATAGTTTTGAGCAGGGTAGATTTACCGGAGCCGTTCCTGCCTATAAGGGCAAGAGAGTCGCCTTTTTTTACCTGCAGGTTTATATTTCTGAGCGCCCAGAATTCGTCATAGCTGAGCTTGCCCTTGACAAAATTGATAAAGTATTCCTTTACGCCCTCTTCGCGGTTTTTGCTGAGGTTGAACATAACAGAAACATCATTGACATCAACGCTGACATCCTCGCTGATCTGACGCGGAGGTGTAATAATGCGCTTTGAACTGCCGTGAGAAGAATTTTCAGGATTGATCCTGAGCAGTGTTTCGGATGATGATATGATATTGCCTGATTCATCATAGAAAACAGGCGTGACTTTTTTTTCAGACATTTAAACACCTCTTTATATTGTCCGGTTGGCTGCATACGTTATAGATCAGATATAAAGGAAGAAACGATCCTGCTTTTCCTTGAATGTGACTACTCCGAGACCGAGCATGAGCAGTGAATAACAGGTGCCTACGATGAGCATTTTTTCAGAAGGCAGTGTAGCGTCTATGCACATGTCACGGGCGATCTTGATGTAAACATATATCGGGTTCAGCTCCCATAAGAAGCGGAACTGTTCGGGAATGATATCTATGGGATAGAAGATAGGGGTGATATACATACACGCTCTTCTCAGCACCTGAACAACATAATTAAGGTCTCTCAGGAAGGTAGCATAAGCGCAGAGCAGCATACCCAGGCCGAGAGTGAATATGTAAACAAGCACCAACAGCAGCGGCAGCAGGAGCATATACATATTCAGCGGTACTCCTGTAACGGCGCACACGCCAAAAAACGGCACAAACGAGAGAAGGAGCGTTATAAAGCTCTGAGTGACCGATGAGATACAGAAGAAGTAGTTGGGTATCTTCATTTTGTTTATCAGTCCTGCATTGCCAAGGATACAGCCCATGCAGATGGTAGCGCCGTCAAAAACGAAATTGAATATAAGGCTTCCCGTGAAGAGATATATAGGATAGTGAGGAATGCTTCGGTTGAAGAGAGTAGAGAAAACGATGGTCATAACGATCATTATCAGCAGCGGGCTGAGCATTGACCATGCAACGCCGAGGATAGACTTATAATATTTTCTCTTGAAATCCCTTTTGATTATTTCCTTCAGAAACGGGAAATAGTTATAAAACTCATATAAGGCCTTTTTCATTATATCTCTCCTTTGAACTGTGAGGGAATATCAGTAAATAAACATTAGTAATAACATTATAGCACTGCTTTGACAAATTGTCTATGAGATTTTTAAATATTTGTTTGTATATATAAATGTAAATTTTTCTGCGCCGGCGAGCCGCCGGTGCCGTGTCCGCTCCGCTCGTTTACACTCGCTTTGTTCTGCTCATTCGTTAGATAGTCCCGTAGAAGCAGGTGCATCCGCAGTGCTTTGCAAAGACTTTTTTAGCAGACGATAGTTTATTTTAACTCCACACTCCTAACTAATTTTCTGTATGTGTTGAACAGAAAGCGAAATTGGGAGCGGCAGCTTGCCGCCCGTGTAACTCGCCGGCGCGAAATTGATTTCCGTGGGTAATTAAAAAAATATATTGACTATAAGTCATCAATATATTAAAATATATATTATGGCTACTTTTGTGTTTTTTAAAACAATCGGCAGGGTGGTGAGAATTGTTGATAAAGCAGAATCAAAGCAAACTGAATGCTGTTCATGTCATTATGGACATTGTTATCAGTGTTTTAAGCTTCATGCTGTCGTATTATTTTTTATATTACTTTTTAAATACTGACATTTTTCTCAACGATGATCACGATATCCGGTTCATTGTCGGGCTGCCTGTTTTTTTGGCAGCAATACAGCTTGTCTGTAACCATATTTGTGATCTGTACCGCTCTTACCGCTACACAAGCTTCATGCGGGAATCAGTCAACATAATGAAAGCAAGTCTGGCTGTTTTTGTGGTATCAATATTTTTATCCATGATGCTGTCAAGGCTCTATCAATATCAGGTCGCACTTACGCTTTACTTCTTCATAGAATGTATGCTCGCTGTGTTGTACCGCTTTTTCCTGAGACTTTTCCTCAGGCTGATGAGAAAAAAGGGCTACAACAAAAAGTATATAGTCCTTCTGGGCGTAAATAATTGTACGGAAAATTTCATCAAAAAGATAGAGTCATCGCCGGACCTTGGCTATGAGATATCAGGTTATTTCGATATTGCGCCAAGCTCACATCTTAAAATCAATTATCTTGGCAGATTCAGGGATATTTATAAATATTTCAGCGGCTTTATTCCCGATGAGGTACTTATAATGCTTTCCAACAGAACTCAGCTTTATATAGAGCGTCTTATTTCAATATGTGAGCGATGGGGCGTTAAATATTCGATCATGCCGAATATGTTTTCGAGCTTTTCATCGAGAATATATATTTCAAGCTTTGACGGTATGCCTATAATGAGTCTGAGAAATGTTCCGCTTGACCGGACAATAAATAAATTCATCAAGCGGACTATGGACATCGTGGTATCACTGCTGATGATAATAGTGCTTTCGCCGCTGATGATCGTTACGGCTGTTATCATAAAGCTCACTTCACCCGGAAAGATAATTTTCCGCCAGAAGAGAGTTGGGCTTGGGCAAAAACCGTTCATGATGTATAAATTCAGGTCTATGAGAGAGGAAACGGAATCCGATATTTCTTCCACTGCGAAGAATGACCCGAGGTGTACGAGGTTCGGCAGGTTTATCCGGAAATTCAGCATTGATGAGCTGCCGCAGCTTTTCAATGTTTTGAAGGGCAATATGAGCCTTGTAGGGCCAAGGCCGGAGATACCTTATTATGTAAGGGAATATCGTAAATCTGTGCCGCTGTATATGCTGAAGCATTATGTCAAGCCCGGTATAACCGGCTGGGCGCAGGTGAACGACCTCAGAGGAAGCGATACATCCATCGAGGAACGCATCAAGTATGATATCTATTACATTGAGCACTGGTCTGTTATATTTGATATAAAGATACTGTTCAAGACACTGACAAAGGGTATTTTTTCAAAGAATGCCCGATAGCTTTTTTGACAGGAGATGTTGTATTTGTTATTTTATACCATAAGCAACGCACTTATCCTATTGTGGGCAGCTATTCTGTGCTTTCGCAATCCGTCCAGATCGAAAAACCTGATATTTGTCCTTTTAGCGTTCAGCCAGCTGTTCCTGCTTTCCGCATTCAGAATGGATATCGGCTTTGACTACCAGATGTATGCGATAGGCTACAGGAATATGACCTCGTCAGGCTTTGAGACACTGACCTATCTTGACTGGGAGACAGGCTTTATCCTGTTTACCAAGCTGCTTGGATTTATTCCCGGCATGGATTATCAGTGGTATTTCATTATCCTGTCATTGATAGCTATCCTGCCTGCGGCAATATTCATATACAAGAATACCGAGATCCCCTGGATCTCGACCGTTCTGTATATAAATATGTTCATGTTCTTTATGACGATGAATTTCCTTCGTCAGATGATAGCGGTTTCGATCGTAATGCTTGCATGGCATTTTATGAAGCACAACAAATTCATACCCTATGCGCTTCTTATCGTATTTGCTTCGTTCTTCCATCAGACAGTGCTGATACTGATCCCTGTTTACTTCCTTGTAAAGATGAAGCCGGCAATGCGTGAACTGCTTATCTACGGATTTATTCTTCTCTGGTTCTACACGGCATCGACAAATCTGTTTGACCTTATCACTACCATGTTCCATGAGGAATACAGGGACTCTGTGTTCATACAGCAGGGCGTATCATTTGTTTATGCGATACTTCCGGTGTTTATAACGGTGACGGCGTTCGTACTGATAAAGACAGAAACGATAAACCTTACCAATGAAAACAAATATCTTACAAACCTGACCTTTATCGGTACACTGATGATGGTAACTATGTCGAAGCACAGCATTATTGAAAGACTGTCATATTACTTCATTATTTTTATGCTGCTGCTTGTGCCTGTTATCTACCAGTCGCTGAAAACAAAGGGCATAAAATATACAACATCAGGTGAAAAAACAATAGACCTTACCTCTCCTGCAAGCAGGAAGGTGACATCATGCATTTTCCTGATCCTTGTCCTTGCACTGTCATACCTGCATTTCTACTACGGTCTTGCAGACAATGCGCATGGCGCAGCCAACTATATTACATGGCTGAGATTCTGAA
Source organism: uncultured Ruminococcus sp. (assembly GCA_902802105.1). Lineage (GTDB taxonomy): Bacteria > Bacillota > Clostridia > Oscillospirales > Acutalibacteraceae > UBA1213. The sequence continues at coordinate 32,682 of CADCKR010000025.1, read as the reverse complement.
TTTTTAACCTAAATGGGCAAGAAGTCCCCCGCCTCTAAGGCGGTGGGATGAATGGCCCGTCAGCCGTAAGGCTGACTTTTTATTGACTGACTGTTCTGTTTATGCTATTGTTGAGATAAAGAGGTGAAGCATCATGAACAAAGCCTATCAATTCAGGATATACCCTAATGAAGAACAAAAAATATTGTTTGCCAAAACATTTGGGTGTGTCAGATTTATCTATAATAAAATGCTTGGTGATAAAATAGAGTACTATAATCAAACAAAAGAAAAGCTGAACAATACTCCTGCACAGTACAAAACTGAATTTGAGTGGCTGAAAGAAGTAGACAGTCTTGCTCTTGCTAATGCACAAATGAATTTGCAGGATGCTTATAATAACTTTTTCAGAGATAAGAAAGTGGGTTTCCCTAAGTTCAAGTCAAAAAAGAGCAGTAAAAGAAGTTATACAACGAATTATGTAAACGGAAATATTATTGTTCGTGATGGAATGATAAGACTTCCGAAATTAGGTTTTGTAAAAATGAAACAGCATAGAAACATACCTGATGATTACAAACTGAAAGCTGTTACCGTAAGTAAAAATGCAGGCGGTAAATATTTTGCAAGTGTTCTTTTTGAGTATGAAGAAGAAATTGCTGAAAAGGAACTTGAGAGTTTTATCGGTCTGGATTTTTCGATGCACGAATTATACATTGACAGTAATGGAAATTGTCCCGCATTTCCGAGATATTACAGATTATCCGAAAAGAAACTCAAAAAAGAACAAAGAAAGCTGTCAAAAATGGTGAGAGGTTCAATCAACAGAGAAAAACAGCGTGTCAGAGTGGCAAAACTGCATGAAAAGATTGCCAATCAAAGAAAAGATTTTCTTCATAAACAGTCAAGGCAGATAGCCAATGCTTATGATTGTGTGTGAAAGGTAGATAAGTTCTTTGCAAGCTCACAGGTATGCAGTATTTGCGGATACCAAAATCCCGAAACAAAAGACTTGTCTGTAAGAGAGTGGGATTGCCCCTGCTGTCATACACATCACGACAGAGATACCAATGCTGCTGTAAACATACGAAACGAAGGTATGAGAATAGCATTGGCATAAAAACAAAATAAGAACCGTGGGACACACGGGGTTAGCTCGCTTATGCTTAGTGCATCAGTACTATCGAACGAGAACCAAACTCGTCTGAGACAGGGGAAGCCCCCGCCTCTATAGGCGGGGGAGGATGTCACTATCCTTAAAAGAGGAACTCTTTTATTCCTTAAACCGCAGGCTTTGTGATTCTGACTGCCGTAAATTTCTGAAAGCTGATCTCCGTAAGAAAGAGGACTTTGTGTCTGTTTTTTGCCCGATGCAGGAATATTTGTGTGCGTAAAACACCTGCACCGCATTGGCAAAATCAATAAATATCTGAATGGCTATTCGTCTGATTTGTGAGTAAGTTAAAAAATGAATCGGCTCACTTGACTATAAAAAGATAGTATGATATTATGTTCGCAGTTGATAGTATCGTTCTAAGATTTTTTGGAGGATGAGTGAAATGAAAATTGAACATAAAGTTTTTTCTGCTCTTGCTATAGCAACGGCTGCGGTCACAATAGGTGCTGCGGCAGTAAGCGCTGCGCCTCTTGGAGATTCAGGTGAAAACATCATTGATTTCAGCGCAGAAGCAGGTTTGCCTGTAAGCATCAGCGCAGAGATAGACAGCAATTCCTATCCGGCTAAGGACACCATCACAGTTGATTTTCCTGCTGATATGCTTCCCGAGGGCGATTATAGGCTCAAGACAAGATCTGTATTGGATAGTAGTATTGAGAAAAGCTTTTTGGAGCTTGACAACAGCGGTCTTTCCATCGTAAGCTATCAGGCAGTCGATATTGAGCTCTATACGGCAGACGGTGTTGCTATCCATGATGTGAAGCCCGTGCTGACTCTCAATACTGCCGAAGAAACAGGCTATAATGCGATTTTGGTTTTTGAGGGCGACAAGCTTGTCTATGTTGCAAAGGGTGATGATGTCGTTGTAGACGGCAAGACAGTTTCAGCAGAGGTGCCTCACCTTTCAAGATTCGTTTTTGCATATATTGCACGTGAAGAAAGCGATGCTCCTGTTGAGGAGTCAAGCAAGCCGGAGGATGTAAGCGATCCTGTTGATGATAACAGCAGCACCGGTTCGGAGTCTGAGGCAAGCAATGATGTACGCCCCAACAGAGACGATAAAGACGGCTACAAAACAGGTGAAAACAGCAATGCAACAGCTATTGTGTTCGCAGTAATGAGCGCAGCAGCTCTCGGCATCGCGCTGGCAGCTTCAAAGACAAAGAAGTCTGCTGAGTAATACGGAATAAGAAAATATATCAAAAAGCACCGCAAAAAGCTGCGGTGCTTTTTTTGTGCATAAACAACGGCCGACAAGACGGATGCTTTTACAAAAGCCTTTGGCGAAGAAGCAGCAGGAGCTTCTTTTCGCGGCGTGATACCTGTACCTGAGTCATGCCAAGGAGAGAGGCTGTCTTTGACTGTGTAAAGCCGCGGAAATATCTGAGCTTTATCAGCTCCCGGTCGGGCTCCGGCAGCTTTTGCAGCTCTGAATAGAGCGCAAGCCTTTCTGTTATTTTTTCGTCAGGAGGTTCGGTCGGGATATCCGCCTGAGAATCGTCCTCGGTCATTGTTAGTGAAAGCGGACGCTGCAAGGCGTTCAGGGCTTCGGCGGTCTGTTCGGGGGTGATATTCAATTTTTCGGAAAGCTCCGAAACGGTCGGTTCACGTCCGGAAAAAAGCGCAAGCTCCTCGGCTGCCCGGCTCACCCGTACAGAAAGCTCTTTCAGGCTGCGCGATATCTTTACCGAGCCTCCGTCACGGAAAAGCCGCCTTATCTCGCCGAGTATCACCGGCACAGCATAGGTGGAAAATCTGTATCCGAGTGTCGGGTCAAAATTATCGGCAGCCTTTACAAGCCCGACACAGCCCGCCTGAAACAGGTCGTCATATTCTATTCCGCGGCCGCGGAAGCGCTTTGCGCAGGAATGTACAAGCCCAAGATTATCATTGATGATCTCCCGGTTTTCATCCATTTGACACCCTCCGGCTGAGGGCTTTTCTCATTGTGACGGACGTACCCTTGCCCGGCTTTGAGCGGACGCTTATCCTGTCGGTAAAGCTCTGCATGACAGCAAAGCCCAGCCCTGCGCGTTCCTCTCCGGGTGCGGTCGTAAAGAGCGGCTCCATAGCCTGCTGTATGTTCTCTATGCCGCAGCCGCTGTCACGGACCTTTATTACGACAGTGTTTTCCGGCACGATCTTTACTGTCACGGATATCCTGCCGATCTCGTTTTTGTATGCATGGACGATGCAGTTTGTTACCGCTTCCGAAACGGCGGTGCGTATCTCATTAAGCTCGCTGATGGTAGGGTCAAGCTGAGCGACAAATGAAGAAACTGCCGACCTGGCAAAGCTTTCGTTTGAAGAGCGGCTCTCAAAGCTGAACTCCATTTCGTTAAGCACTTTCACGCATTTCACCTCGTCTTTCTATTACCTTCAATGCACCAAGACCCGAAAGTATCATCAGCTTTTCAAGGTTTTCAGGAACATTTACCACCCGCAGATATCCGCCGAAAAGCCCCATAATGCGGTATCTGCCCATGATAAGCCCTATTCCGGAGCTGTCCATGAAGGTCACGGAGGAAAAATCAAGTATCAGCTCACGGGGACGCTTCTGCTGTATCAGGGTGTCTGTTTCCTTTCTCACAAGCGCTGCGGTGTGATGGTCTATCTCTCCGCATATTTTTACGGTCAGGACGCCGTCATCAAGTGTGACGCTGGTTTTCAATGCTGATCACTCTCCTTTAAGCAGCAGGCTTTTAGCAACAAAGAAAATACCGGACAGTTCTTCATGCAGTGTTATACTATATATCTTTTTAAAAGGCAGACACATGGTGTTTCACCGTCTTCGGAAACATGACTGCTCATTCCGTGATCGGCTTTTATCTGTCTTTTATATAGCGCTCCCGGAAAGAGTTCGCGTTTTTCCGGACTGCTACAGGATAATAGTTTATATATTCTGCGATATAAATTGTATCATAGTCTTACTGTGGAATTTGTCATATATAGATATCTGACTTTTTATTGTTTATGAATTTTACGTCAGGCATATCCTGAAACCGCTCAGGATTCAGCGGTCTTAGGAAGTGGTTCGGGGGAAACCCTTTTCCGCCAGAAAATAGTTTCCCCCGTATAACTCACCGGCGCCGAAAAGTCAGATCATTTCTTTACTGCGCACTTAACAAGGAAAAGAAGGCTCACCAGAAGAAAGGCGAGGAAAAAGGCTGTAAGTCCCACTGTAACATAAGCAATGACCGAACCCGCCGCAAGATCGGTGGAAACAGCAAGCAGCGAGGAAGCTATCGTTCCGAAAATGCCGAAGAACAAGCCGCCAAGGTGACACCTGATGCACTTTTTGCCTGCGGTATCGTCACGCGGAAACAGCGCTGCCGAAAGCACGACGCCCAAAGCCGCAAGACCTGCGATAAGGCTTGTCAGCATAGCCGGGAACAGCGCTGTGAGCAGAGAGTTGATAAACAGCAGCACTGTTAGCGCCGCAAAAACAAGACCTGAGATAATGCCGACAAGTATCATCATACCCTTGCTGCATCCGGAGCAAAGATCATCGCTTTCGCTGCGGATACAGCTGCTCTGATTGCAGCTTGTCTGCACATACTGTCCGTTATACTCATAGTCACACATCATATTTTTCATCTCCGTTTTATCAAATGAAATTTTGTTTAGTTCCGAAAGAGAATTATTATTAACATTCCTTTCAATATATAATATGAAAAGACGGTTCAAGTGTGTTTACTTTTTGAAAACAAACGAGTATAATAGATATGTTCAGGGAATTTCCTGCAAAATATGAAAAAGAAAAGGGTTTTGAAGAATGGCAAACAAGCTTGGCAGAAATGACCCCTGCTGGTGCGGCAGCGGAAAGAAGTATAAGAAATGCCACGAGGAATTTGACAACAAAATAGCGTGGTATAAATCAGAGGGACACATTGTTCCGGATCACAGCATGATAAAAACACCGGAGCAGATCGAAAAGATACGCGAGAGCTGCAGGATAAACATAGCGGTGCTTGACTATGTGGCTGAAAATATCCGCGTGGGAATGACCACTCAGGAGATAGACGACCTTGTTTCGCAGAAGACAGCGGAGCTTGGCGGTATTCCTGCGCCGCTCAACTATGAGGGCTATCCCAAAAGCGTATGCACCTCGATCAACGAGGTAGTGTGTCACGGCATACCGTCTGACAAGACAGTCCTGAAGGACGGCGACATTGTAAACGTAGATGTTTCTACTATATATAACGGCTATTTTTCGGATTCCTCACGTATGTTCTGCATCGGAAACGTAAGCCCCGAAAAGAAAAAGCTTGTCGATGTAGTAAAGGAATGCGTTGAGCTTGGTCTTGAAAAGGTGCAGCCCTGGGCGTTCCTCGGCGATATGGGACAGGCTGTAAACGACCACGCAAAAGCAAACGGATACAGTGTCGTCAGAGAGATAGGCGGGCACGGCGTCGGGCTTGAATTCCATGAAGACCCGTGGGTCAGCTATGTGTCAAAGGCCGGAACGGAGATGCTTCTTGTGCCGGGAATGATATTCACTATCGAGCCGATGGTAAACATGGGCACTCACCGTGTATTTGTCGATAAGGATGACGACTGGACGATCTACACTGCCGACAAAAAGCCCTCGGCACAATGGGAGATCATGGTGCTTGTCACAGAAGACGGTCACGAGGTCCTTGCATACTGATACTAATACCTGACAAAAAAGCAGATAATTTTTGCGGTATTATTTTTATCAGGAATTAGTATGACAATACGTTCCGCATAAACATTTTCATAAAAAAACACAAGGCACGGACGGCCATGAAAGGTCATCCGCGCCTTTTTGCTGTTTATTTTTAAACCGTCATGAATAGTCTACGACATCTACCCAGCGCTTGAGGAAGTCTTCCTCGCCGGGAATGCGCTTTACAAGCTGTGAAGCGGCAACAATGGGCAGCCACTGCTGTATGTACTGCTTTGCCGTGTCGGTCTTTTTGCAGAAGAGATCCATATATTTGTCTGCAAGCTCCTTATCCTTAAGCGCAAACAGAAGGTATGTTCTTGCAGCATCAGCGGCGCCGTTGCCCTGGGTAACATGGGACCAGTCGATTATATGCGGGTTGCCCTGAGGATCAATAATAATGTTGCTGGGGTTAAAATCGCCGTGGCAGACCTTATTATGCTTGGGCATACTTTCAAGCCTTGTGTGCAGCTCATAGCGGGTAGTTGCGTCCACCTGATTGCTCAGGCTTGATATCTTCCGGTTCATTTTATCCTTGAGCTTGTTGAGAAGAGGCGACTTTTTGCTCTGTACAAGGAGCTGCAGATCAACAAACTGATCCATATATTTATCCAGATTATCCGGATCCTCCTGCATTATCTGAGCAAGAGTCTTGCCCTCAACGTATTCCATCGTAATAGCCCATTCGCCGTCAATGACGGAAACTGATTTGAGTGCCGGAATGGGCAGGCCGGTCTCCTCCACTCTTGCCTGATTGAGCGCTTCATTAAGTATATCTGATTTCGGATATTTTGCGGAGAACAGCTTTACAGCGTTGTCGCCGTCACGATAAATGATCTTTTCAGCTCTTTTTGTGATAATTTCCATTGATAATTCTCCCTTCGACAGATGATCTTTCAGATTACACAATTATTATACTCCTGTTAATACCTAAAGTATAGGTGTATTTTGCTTGAATTTTTGTGCAATTTTTTGTAGATACATACAAAATCTACATGATTTTATTATTATATTTATATTAATGCACAAAACTCCGAAGCTTTATTTTATCACTCCGGAGTTTTTGATATGTTATACAGAGCCTTAACCTCTGCAGTTATATATAAGTTTTGAGCCGTCCGCAGAGATCTCAGTCACAGAAGCGCTGCCGTCAGGATATACTGCTATATTGAATGTATAGTCGCCAACGTAAAACGATGTATTTTCGCCGCCGTTCAGACTTCTGTAAACATCGCCTATTCTGATATCAAATGCGCCGCCGGAGGTTTTTATCGTCATCTGTCCTGCGTTCGTTGAAAAGCTGAAGGTCCCGCTCAAAGGTTCTTCAACCGTTACCGAACAGGTACCGTAAACGCCGTTGGGAGACTGCGCTTTTATTACGGCTGTTCCTGTTTTCAGCGCAATGATATAGACCCTGTTGTTTTCTATCTTTATTTTTACTGTTTCAGGGTCACTTGATGACCAAATGATATTTTTGTCTGTCGAATCCGATGGTCTGCGCTCCGCCTTGAGCTCGATCGTTTCATTTCTGTAGAGATTATATGATGACGGGTAAATTGTTACGCTTGTGACAGGAACAAACGGCTTTGCAACGGTAACTGTACATTGGGCGGTCTTGCCTCTCGATGTCTTTACCGTTATAGCGGCAGTTCCCTGAGAAACAGCAGTTACCACACCGCCGCTTACCGTGGCAACGCTCGTATCAGAACTGCTCCATGTAACGCTGTCGGTTGAATTTGACGGAACAAGAGCAGCTTCAAGCGTAAACGACTCGCCCTCACTAAGCTCAATGCTCGTTTTGCTGATATTCACTCCTCTTGACGGAATGACCACATTGACTGTACATCTTGCATAGACTCCGCTTGCAGCTTTAGCTGTAATAACAGCCTTGCCTGCTCCCTTGGCGGTTATCTTTCCTGTCTTGTCAACCACTGCGACAGAATTATCCGATGATGACCAGGTAAGCGTCTTGTGGTTCGCCGATGCCGGATACACCTTTGATGTGAGTGTGACCGATGCGCCCTTCCATATTGATACAGACGACTTGCTAAGCACCACCTTGGTAACAGGCACTACCACATTTACCACACACACTGCGGTCTTTCCGTTTTTGGTTTTTGCGGTTATGCGTGCCGTACCCTTCGACACGGCAGTTACTGTGCCCTTGCTGTCAACCGATGCTACAGCTTTATTGGATGAGCTCCATGTTACCGTCTTGTCATAGGCGTCAGAAGGAGATACATAGGCTTTCAGTGTAAATTTATTTCCTTTTTTTATATTGAGCTTCGTTTTGCTGAGGGTCACGCCAGTTATGCGTGTACCTACAGTGATCTTACAGCTTGCTGTCTTGCCGTTTACAGCAGTCTTTGCCGTTATTACAGCGCTGCCTTTTCCAACGCCCCTGACAAGCCCGCTGCTGTCAACAACCGCAACATTCTTGTCTGACGATGACCATATTACCCTTTTGCTGCTCGCCGTATCGGGAACGACAGTCGCACTCAGCCTGACAGTGCCGCCCTTTAATATGCCGGCGCTTGTCCTGTTAAGCTTGATCCCTGTCGGACCGTTATTGACAGTGACTGTACAGCTCACTCTTTTTCCGCTAAGCGTCGTGGCTCTTATGACAGCCTTACCGGCTTTTTTTGCTGTAACTGCTCCGTTGCTGACTGACGCTACACTCTTGTCCGACGTCGTCCATGTTACAATGTCGCCGCAGCCCGCAGGAGCTACTGAAGCTTTCAGCACTGCCTTTTCTCCTACAGCCATATTAATGGCTGTTTTGTTAAGCGTGACCTTTGATGCCGGCTCAGCTACTGTTATTTTACAGCTTGTTTTAAGACCTCCGGAAGTTTCGATCGAAACATCAAAATTTCCCTTCTGCTTTGCCGTAAGACGTACACCGCTGTTAATAAAAGAATAATCAAAAGCATTATCGTCAAAATCCCAAGTTTTAAATTCCGAATCAGCCGAATCAGCAGGCGTAACATTATACAAAACATCATTTACAGAGCCTTTCAGGACCGTCATATTCTTTTTGCGGAAGCTTATGCTTTTCATTACTGACGACAGCTTTGAAAGCTCCGATATACAGCCCTCATATGCTTCTTCCGGCTTTCCTGCATCATTACAGTAATAATACAGCCATCCGTTTTTATTTCTCAAGCCGAAATACTGATTATCCGAATCAGTGAATTTCCTTATCTTTATATTCTTGCCTGTTTTCGTATCATAGCGCCAAAGCTCATAAGGCGTGTTATAAAAGAGCATATCTCCGTAAGCTTCAAGCGATATCTGAGGTTTGCCCTTGATATTATCATAATCAAGATACCATGCATTGCTTTTGGTAAGGTCAAGCAGTACTGTTTCATCGCCGGATCTGTAATCATATCTTACAAGATGGAGCTTTTTGTTCATATACTTTATAGCATAAACGAACGTATTATCCGCATTCGTCTTGCACATCCTGCTGATATAATTATGGAAAGGCGCATTGTCATATCTGGTGTTATCTGCACGGTTAATGGTCTTGTAGCCGTAATAACCCATTGAAGGCGCTATGTTGTCACTGAACAGAAAAGAGCTGTGCTCCACTCTGCCGTTTACCGGCTTTTGGTTAAGACTGACATCATCCCATGTGACATCAATATTGTACCAGCTGCCGTCAAGCAGCACCTTTATCCAGCGGTGATTTATTCCGTATTGGCCGTTATTGAGTTTTGTTTCATCAGGGGTGGTTATCATTTCCGTATGTATGCCGAGCTGAGCAAGAAGATATACATATATCTGACTATAATGCCGGCAAACTCCCCTTTTGTTTACCATCATCTCGTGATTATTATATCCCTCCATGTCGCTGCTGTCCATCTTCTCATAATAATACCGGCAGTCGAGAGCTATTTCGTCATGAAGGAACATCACCTTGGAAAAATCGTCCTTATACTTGCTGAGCCTGCCGTTCACCAGATCAAGATAACGATCAGCTTCCCTGTAGAATTCATCAAGTTCAGCTTTCATTCTTGCAATATCCGGACTTCCGTCACTGTTCGTATATAAATATACAGGGTACACGTAAGAATAAAAGCTGCTGTTATCAGAGGTTTTTCCGATTTTGAACGTATATGCATAAAACAGTTCAGGAACGATATCCCTTACGGCGAGAAGCGCAGAAGTGAGCTGTTCCTCGTTAAGTCTGAACTTTGAAACGTCAATTTTTTGTTCAAAGTTCCTTATACCTTTTATGATAGTTTTAAGGAGCCCGGCGTCCTTCTGTGTAGAAGTATAATCAGGATCATCAGTATAGCCTGATTTAAGATACTTAAAGTCGAATACATAGTCTACCATGTCATAATCTGTATTGCCTGCGGCAGAAGCACAGACAGACAGCCCCGAAAGCGCAATAAGCCGTCTGAACAAAACATTCTTTTTCATTATTATTCACCTGCTATACATTAAATTAATATTGTATATATTATACACAGTACGTTTTCCAAAGTCAATCAAAACTTAATCGTCATCACAAAAATCATTTTTTTCGTGGGGCTTGTCAGGGGGCTTTCAATTAAAAGCGGAAAGCGGATAGTGGATAGTGGAAAGTTAAAAGTTGTCCGCAGCGTCTGTAAAATAAGTCTTTGCAAAGCACCGGGAATGCACCAACTTCTACGGGGATGACTAAGGAATGAGCAGAACAAAGCGAGTGTAAACGAGCGGAGCGGACAAGGGTGCGCAGGCCGCCGGCGCAGGCGGTTGAATTATTGAAGAAGATATGTTATAGTAATATAGTGATCGTATACAGTATTAATAAAAGTGCGGAAACGGCGGTAAGAACTGCCGCACAGCACAGAGCCGGAATGGTGATAAAAATGGCAATTTTAACAGTCAGCGGACTTTCAATGGAATTTGGTGAGCAAAAGCTTTTTGATAATATGTTTTTTGAAGTGCAGCCGGGCGACAGGATAGGCCTTATCGGCGTGAACGGCTGCGGCAAAACTACCCTGTTCAAGCTTATGACCGGGGCTATGGAGCCTGCGGGCGGAGAAATCATCATAAACAAAAATACCCGTATCGGCTATATGGAACAGCACGTTTGCAGAAATCTTGACGTGCCTGCTTATGACGAGGTGCTGACAGTGTTCAGCGACCTTATGTCATACGAAACAGAGCTTGAAATACTCAGTGAAAAAATAGCCTCCAAAAGCGGCAATACAGAACAGCTTGTTGAGCGTCAGGCGTTTCTGCACGATGAGTTTACCCGCAGAGACGGTCTTACCTACCGCGCCCGCACAAGGTCGGCACTCCTCGGCCTGGGCTTTGATGACAAGCAGATGCAGCTCCTGATACGCTCGCTCAGCGGCGGACAAAGGGCAAAGCTCCAGCTTGCAAAGCTGCTTTTGTGCGATGCAAACTTTTTGCTGCTTGACGAACCTACCAACCATCTTGATACTCACTCTGTAGAGTGGCTCGAAGAATACCTCATAAACTCCCGCTGCGCATTTATGGTGATATCCCATGACCGCTATTTTCTCGATAAGGTAACAAACCGTACCTTTGAGCTTGAAAACAGGAAAATGACGCCCTACAAAGGCAGCTACTCCTCATACCTGCCTCAGCGTGACGAAAGACGCCTTTCCGCTCAGCGTGTGTATGACAATACCATGAAGGAGATCGGCCGTCTTGAGGGGATCATTGAACAGCAGCGCAGATGGAACCGTGAAAAGAACATCAAAACTGCCGAAAGCAAACAAAAGGTGATAGACCGCCTGGAAAAAAATCTTGAAAGACCCGAAAGCGCCCCCGAAAGCATGACCTTCCGGCTTGGAATAAATGAGCAAAGCGGCGATGATGTGCTTGAAGTGACCTCGCTCGGACTGAGCTTCGGAGAGCACCGTATATTTAAAAATGTAAACATGGAGATACACCGAGGCGAAAAGATATTCATTCTGGGACCTAACGGCTGCGGAAAGACCTCGCTCATCAAAACGCTCTTAGGGCAGTATACGCCGGAAAGCGGCAGGATACGCTACGGCGTCGGAGTGAAAAAGGGCTATTATGACCAGATACAAAGCGGCATGGACAGCAGCAAGACCGTATTTGAGGAAATATCCGACTGCTTCCCGTCTATGACCAACACCGAAATAAGAAGTACACTCGCAAGACTGCTTTTCAAAAATGACGATGTGTTCAAGCCGCTTTCAACACTCAGCGGCGGTGAACGCGCAAAGGTCCTGCTGACAGAGCTTATGCTTTCAAGAGCAAATTTTCTCATGCTTGACGAGCCTACCAACCATCTTGACATAAACTCCTGCGAAGCCCTGCAAAATGCCCTGCTTGAATATGAGGGCACACTCCTGGTCGTTTCGCACGACAGATACCTTATAAACAGTCTTGCGGATAAGATATTCTACCTTACTCCGGACGGCATACTTGTCTTTGAGGGCAACTACGAGGCCTTCCTGCAGAAGTTCCAGCCGTTCGACAAGGAAGAAAAGAAGCCCGCTGAGCCTGCCGCCGAAAAGCAAACGGAATACAAAAACAAAAAAGAGCGCGATGCTCAGCGCAGGCGCTCAAAGGTCAGGCTCGCAAAGCTTGAAACGCTTATCTCCGATGCTGAGGACAAGCTTTCAAGGCTCAATTCAGACCTTGAGCTTCCGGAGAATTCATCAAGCTACGAAAAAATACTCGAAATAACATCTGATATCGACAAGACCCGCTGTGAGCTTGACGCCATGTACGAAGAATGGGAAGCTCTCAGTCTGGAGCTTGACGAAAACTCATAAAAACGCATAAAAAACGGCACGGGTATTCCGTGCCGCTGATGATAGCTGTCTTATATGCCGGCTGTATTACTGTGCAACAGCCTCGGCAAATTCGTTTTCTGCACTTTCGTCATAAAGGAAGGGTGCAATATCTGAAAGAAATTCTTCAGTAGGCTCCTCGTCAGGCACTTCAAGCACCAGAGGGCTTGTGATATCAAGGCTGACTATACCGATCAGGGAATGCGCGTCAATTGTGTAGATATCTGAAATAAGGTTTATCCTCAGCTTATCATACTTAGCTGTCATAGCTGCAAACTTCTTAACGTTTGTAAGGTCGTGCAAAAAGATTCTTGTTGTGTACATTTTTAACCCGTCCTTTCGGATTTATTCATTTTTCGGATGATCTCTTCTCCCGCATAGGGAACCTTCTCTTCGGCTTTTTTTAAGCATTTCTCTTTAGTTCATGCTATAATTTTATCAGCAAACTGCACTCAGGTCAACAAAAAATTAAAAAAAATTACATTTAGTAACAGCTTTTGCACAATTTCGTATCATAAACTATATTTTGGTAAAACTGTTTCAAATTTTTAGTCCTTTATGACATTGATTCTGAAGTGTTTCAGTCACATTCTCCGGCGATTGCCTGTCAGATGCGCCCTTGCGCCGGAAAAGAGTTATGCGTATAATTTGGTTCTGTTCCTGCATTATAATGATTATGTAAAAAGGGGTTTCGTTATGAAAGTAAAAGTTCTGACCTTAGGCTGCAAGGTCAATCAGTTTGAATCTCAGGCAATGCTCAGGGAGCTGAGCGAAAACGGCTATGAAATAGTCGGAGAGGATGACGCCGCCGATGTTTCCGTTATAAATTCCTGCGCTGTTACAAAGGCAAGCGAGCAGAAGGCCGTAAAAATGATACACAGGCTCCGGCGTGAGAATCCGTCCTCGGTGATCGTCCTTACCGGCTGCATGGCGCAGGCATTTCCGGAATGCGGCAACGAGCTTCCGGAGGTAGATATCGTCCTCGGAAACAAGCGCCGCAGCGATCTCATACCTGTGCTGAACGGATATCTTGCCGGACAGACTAAGCTTACTATGGTAGAAGGCTACGGCAAAAACGACCCTTATGAGTCACTGTTCGTTGATGATTTTCTGAACCGCACAAGAGCCTATCTGAAAATCGAGGACGGCTGCAACCGCTTTTGCTCCTACTGCATAATCCCATACGCAAGGGGACGTGTGCGCTCCTGCTCGCTCGACTATATCCGCAAAGAGATCGCCGCATTTGCAGGCAACGGCTACAGGGAGGTAGTCATCATCGGCATAAACCTTTCGTCATACGGCAGCGACAACGGGCTGACTTTTTCCGACGCCGTATCGGCCGCCTGCGAAAGCGCAGACATACGCATACGCCTTGGCTCGCTTGAACCGGAAGCTATGGATATCGGCACCCTGAAAAAGCTTTCCGGCTATAAAAACTTCTGCCCTCAGTTCCATCTTGCGCTTCAAAGCGGCTGCAATGAAACTCTTCGCCGCATGAACAGGCACTACACGACAGAGGAATACGAAGAGATCGTCTGCAATATTCGCAGCGTGTTTGACAATCCGTCTGTCACTACAGATGTGATGGTAGGCTTTCCGGGCGAAACAGAGGAGGAATTCCGCAGGTCAATGGAATTCGTCCGCAAGATCGGCTTTGCAAGGGTACATATTTTTCCGTATTCCAGACGCGCGGGAACTGTCGCAGACAGAGCGCCCGGTCAGATAAGTCCGGAGGTCAAGAAGGAACGCGCCGCTCTCATGGCACAGGCGGCAAAGCAGGGAATGTCTGAATTTCTTGCCTCGCAGATCGGGCGCACAGAAAGCGTACTTATAGAAACGCTTAACAAAGACGGCTTTTATGAGGGCTACACCATGAACTACACTCATGTTCATGTAAGGTCGGAGGAAAACATCTCCGGTCTTGTCGTACCCGTAAGGATAACCTCTGCAAAAGATGAAAGCTGTTTTGGTGAGCTTATATCCGCTGATCTTTGATGATCGGCAGCTGCAGGATAACAAAAACCGGCACAACATTAACAAGGCTGCTGTGCCGGTTTTGCGGTTATATATAATATCAGACCTTCTCAGGCTCCGGATATGTGACGCCGAAGGTATCTACAGTAACGCTCTGCATTATCTGAGGATCAAGCGGCTTGTCGGAAAAATCCGTATCGCAGGCTGCTATCTCGTTTACAACGTCCATGCCCTCGATCACCTTGCCGAAAGCAGCATAGGCTCCGTCAAGGTGCGGCGCATCCTTGTGCATGATAAAGAACTGTGAGCCGGCCGAATCCGGGAACATAGCCCTTGCCATTGAAAGAACTCCCGCAGTGTGTTTAATGTCATTCCTGAAGCCGTTCTGCGCAAACTCGCCCTTGATGTGATAGCCGGGGCCGCCTCTGCCTGTGCCCTCCGGACAGCCGCCCTGTATCATAAAGTTATAGATAACTCTGTGAAAGGTCAGTCCGTTGTAGTAGCCCGAATTTACAAGGCTGATGAAATTATTTACCGTGTTGGGCGCTGAATCTGGATAAAGCTCCGCCCTTATGGTCTTTCCGTTCTGCATTTTGATGGTCACGACAGGATTCTGTGCCATGATATCGCCTTCCTTTTTTGTTTTTATAGTATCTTCTATTTTACCCTATTTTTTGAAAATAATCAAGTCAATTAACAGCAAGCGCACGGAAATCAAATTCGCGCCGGCGAGGTACACGGGGGAAACCCTTCCTAAAACCGCTGAATTTGATCTGCCGGTGCCGATTCGGCGCAGAGCAAGCGCGGAAATCAATGCTGCGCAATGGTTACAGGATAATGCAGATAAGGCCGTTGCAGCCGTCGTTTATGATGCGCTCGATAGTTTCCTTCATCTTCTTGCGGGCATCGGCAGGCATACGATAAAGCTTGTTCTGCAATCCCTCGTTGACAAGCTCGTGCAGCGACTTGCCGAAAATATTTGACTCCCAGAGCTTTGACGGTTCCTCCTCAAATTCCTTGAGAAGATAGCCCACAAGCTCCTCGGACTGCTGCTCCGAACCTACTATCGGAGTTATCTCCGTTTTTATGGTGGTCTTCATCAGGTGGATAGACGGCGCATTCGCTCTCAGACGTACTCCGTATCTGCCGCCCTGCTTGATTATCTCCGGGTCTTCAAGCGTAAGCTCATCCATGGTCGGCATAACTATCCCGTAGCCTGTTTCATTTACATCATCGTATGCCTGACGCAGGCGCTCAAATTTTTTCTTGACGCCGGAAAGCTCCAGCATAACATCCAGAAGTCCGCCCTCGTCATGGATATCAAATCCTGTTTTTTCGCCAAGCACCTTGTAGAAAAGCGAACCGTCCAGATCTACCCTCAGCCGCGCTCTGCCGGAACCAAGGTCAACAGAGCTCGTTTCTGCGCGGACAACATATTCACAGCCGGATATATTCACTGCCGCATCGCTTACCTCACGCAGCCTGCGTATATTCTGCGCGCTGCCCTGTATCACCGAAAACAGCCTGCTGCGCAGCCAGTGATCCTTTTCAAGCCCGCTTATCCAGCGCGGCATATCCACTTTGATCTCCTTGACGGGAAATTCAAACAAAACTCTTGCAAGTATGCGCTTTATCTCGTTTTCGTCCAGATCCATGCAGCTCACCGGCTCTACCGGAACGCCGTATTTTTCACTCAGCCTTGACGAAAGCCCGATCACCTCCCTTGAATGCGGCTCAACGGCATTCAGCAGCACGATAAAGGGCTTGTTTATTTCCTTTAGTTCGTTTATGACTCTTTCCTCGGCTTCCTCATATTCCTCGCGGTCAATGTCGCTTATGCTTCCGTCGGTGGTTATTACCAGACCTATAGTCGAATGATCGGTAATTACCTTTTTGGTGCCTATCTCTGCTGCCATGTCAAAGGGTATCGCATCTTCAAACCAGGGCGTTTTTACCATACGAGGCGCTTCGTCCTCTATGTAGCCCAAAGCGCTCGGTACGATATATCCTACACAGTCGATCATCCTTACACGGAAACTTGCATTGCCTTCAAGTGTTACCTCAACGGCGTTTTCGGGAATAAACTTAGGCTCGGTGGTCATTATAGTCTTGCCGGCAGCCGACTGCGGAAGCTCATCGGTAGCTCTGCCTCGCTGCTCGCCGTCTGCGATATTCGGTATAACAAGAGTATCCATGAACCGCTTTATAAAGGTGGATTTTCCTGTACGGACGGGTCCCACGATGCCGAGATAAATATCACCGTTTGTTCTTTTTGAGATATCCTTGTACACGTTCATCTCTTCCATATACGCTCTCCTCCCTTTATCACATCGGGATCAGTATCATGCCGTCGGCAGTGATAAGATCCTCGGTCATTTCATTTTCAAGCTTTATGGCCTCAACAGAGGTGCAGTAGGCGCAGGCTATGTCCCAGAGAGATTCACCCTTTTCAGCAAAATAAAGCGTCAGGGCTGCGGCCTTGTCCTTCATGCGGCAGCGGTCATCATTGCTGTGTACGCTTACTATCCCGCGCATGGTCTTCTGTTCGGTAATGCTGCCGGTAAGCTTCATGTCCAGCTTGATCTCAACGCTGTTGTCGCCGGTTATGCGGAACGAGATCCCCATAGGCCTTACATCTACCCTGCCGGACGGCGACTGAACTTCTCCTGCAAACTCCGGAGTTACCGTAAAATCAAGCGGTCTTTCCACATAAAACGGCACTCCGTCGCTGTCAAGCGCCAGAATACAGCACCCTGCCTTGCCCTTTACCGTAAACTGCTCATTCTCATACACCCACATACTGCTTACATTGTCGCACCAGAGGTCTATTACCCTGCTCAGACCGCAGTCGCCGGTGCTTACCTCGCTCTTTACCGAAACATCCTCATTCAGAAGTGATATGAGGTGCGTGAATTTATACTGCTTTTTTTCGATCTCAAGCTCGTAGTCGGTCGAATACGCATCCTCAACAAGCTCTACAGGTACATCCTCGGCTGCAATAACAGAAGCGCAAAGCTTGGCGTCAAGAGTAACAAGCGTACTGTTCTCGTCATATTCGGATTTCAGCGCCGTATCATAATTCATTACCTCTATAGTAACATCATTTGTGGTCGTGTCGGTTATGCCCTTGGCGTCAAGCACCTGAGAGAACGGGATATTGAATGTCATAACATCCTGTGAGCCGCTTTCGATATCAGTGACGTACAATATCCTTAAAACCGCCTCACCGCTGATCATAAGCTTGTCTGTCAGCGCCTTCACGCTGTCACAGCTTACAGAAAGCTCGCTGCGGAGTATGCTTTCGGGGAAGCCCTTTCCCTGACCGATATCAAGCACCTCGGTAATGGAGAACTGCTGCTGACCTGTAGCGCAAAGCCTGCTGACGGTCTGGACAGTCTTTCTTTGCTGAATATCATCCCCCTGGATGCTGCTGTAATACTCCTGGTCGGCGGCCGCCTGAACATTGGCAAGTATCGAAAAAGCCCCGTGTATATCAACTCTTCTCGGACTCACCGCGCGGCAATTAAGATACTCCGTTTTAAGCCTGAGCATAGCCACAGCGTCATCAGAGCCGGGCTTCAATGCAAAGCTGCACGAAAACGGACTTGAATGCTCGCAAAGCCTTACCGCCTGCTTTTTTGAGTCAAGATAATAAAGGCTTATCAGCACATTGCCCTCGACTTCAAGCATATCGCCTGATATATTTCTTGAGGTTATGCCCGGACTGATACGGCATTTAAGTATCTTTTCTATATCGGGGCAGTAATCGGGCAGGCTCAGGTCAAGATCAACAGGCATTTCCTTGGCGCCCTCAAAGATGGTTTCCGGGGTTTTGCACACTTCTCTGGTAAGCTGATATTCCATGTTACGCATCCTCTCACAGTTTTTTCTATGTATTTATATTCACCCGCCGATGCATTTATTCCGGCTCCGCCGGCAAGCTGCCGGTGCCCTTTCCGCTCCGCTCGTTTACACTCGCTTTGTTCTGCTCATTCGTTAGATAGTCCCGTAGAAGCAGGTATATTTGCGGTCTTTTGACGAACATTCTTTCACAGACGCTGATTTACTTGCCGCGGCGGCACGAACTACAGTATGTGTTGAACAAGAAGCGAATCGGGAGCGGCAGCTTGCCGCCCGTAGAAGCAGGTGCATTCGCGGTGCTTTGCAAAAACTTTATTTACAGACGCTGATTTACTTTCCGCGGCGGCACGGACTACAGTATGTGTTGAACAAGAAGCGAATCGGGTGCGCAGGCTCTGCGCCGAATCGGGAGCGGCAGCTTGCCGCCGAATTGGGAGCGCAGGCTCTGCGCCGAATCGGGAGCGCAGGCTCTGCGCTGCCGCCCGTCGGCGGGGAGGGAAAATTTTTATAATATAGGGGCGATAATTCTAATAAAGAAAATAATATTGAATATAATCTGATACAATGAAGGATAACGAAAAATTAAAGCTGTTATTTTCTCCGGAAGGAAATAAAATTCCGCATCGGAGGCAAACGGCATTATGACAGGAATGAGGAAAAATGAGGATAAGGCATAAACCTTGGGCAAAGCCCGAACTGGAGGCAAGCAGCTTTTTTGTAAAAGAGCCTGACCTTCTCAAAAACAAATGGAAGCAGCGCTTCCCAAAACAGCAGCCGCTTTATATCGAGCTTGGCTGCGGCAAGGGCGGCTTTGTGTCGAAGGCGGCATTCGGCGACCCTGAACATAACTATCTTGCAGTGGATATCAAATATGAAATGCTTGGCCTTGCAAAGCGCAATGTTGAAAAAGTCTATGCAGAGGGAAAAAGAGAGCCGGATAATGTCCTGCTGACCGCCCACAACATAGAAAGGATCGACATGATGCTCGGAGAGGACGATGTGGCGGACAGGATATACATAAACTTCTGCAATCCGTGGCCGCGCCCTAAGCACAAAAAACGCCGTCTTACACATACCCGTCAGCTTATGAAATACCGCACGTTTCTGAAGGACGGCGGCGAGATACACTTCAAGACAGATGATGATGAATTGTTTGCAGAAAGCCTTGAATATTTTGCTCAGTGCGGCTTTGCCGTAGTATATAAGACTTACGACCTTCACGGTTCGGGATATGAGCACAATATAGTTACAGAGCATGAAAAAATGTTTTCTGACGAGGGAATAAAGATAAAATTTCTGATAGCAGTCAAAACTGACCTTCCTACGGAGGATGATCAAATTGTTGAAGAAAGCTAAAAAAACAGGAGCCCTGCTGATGGCGGCAGGACTGCTTGCGCTGAGCGGCTGTTCCGGATTTGCGGCTGACGGCGATTCGCTGCTGCATCCGCCGAGGCCGACAGGAGACAAGGCGGCCATACAGGATATAATCTCACGTGAAGCAGGCGGAACTTATAACCTTAAATACCCGCAAAAGGGCGTGAACCGTTCTGCGATAATTTTAAGAAATGAAAATACCGACAATGAATACGCGCTTGCGCTTTATTCTACCGAGAACGATTCAAAGCTGAATGTTTCGATAATCTCTTATTCAAATGAACAGTGGAAGTGCCTCGGTACATATACGAACAACAGCTCCGGCGTTGACAGGGTGCTTTTCTGTGACATCAATGCAGACAAGCGCGAGGAAATAGTTATCGGCTGGACAAGCTACAACTCGGCGCATAAGTCTCTTACTGCTTATTCGTTTGATAAGGATGAGGTCTATGAAATGAGCATCGACGAGACCTACGATGATCTTGCGATCGTTGATATGACAAACGATGCAACAGACGATATCCTCCTGCTCTCTCTCAGCACTCAGGATACGCCCTCAGCGGCAACGCTGCTGCAATATTCTGATCCTGATAAGCGTCCGGTGGGCAAGTATTCCCTTGAGCTTGATTCTGAGGTCATAGCCTTCTCCAATATTATTGTCGGAGATGTGGCTATAAATACTGAGATAAAGCCCTCTGAGATAAAGCTGACGGCAAGCGGCGCAAGATCGGATACATCCGGAACGGAAAGCACCGACGAAAGCTCTGCCGAAGGTGATGCATCCAAAGATGAAAGTGCAGATGAAAGCGATGCGTCCAAGGATGAAAGCTCTGCCGAAGGTGATGCATCCAAAGATGAAAGTGCTGCCGAAGGCGATGCATCCAAAGATGAAAGTGCAGATGAAAGCGATGCATCCAAGGATGAAAGTGCTGCCGAAGGTGATGCGTCCAAGGATGAAAGCGCAGATGAAGGCGATGATCCGGAAGTAAGCATGACTTCCGATGATGCATCAACGGAAACGCATGAGGACGCAGGCTCTGTTGACGAGCAGTCCGCGGAAGAGAGCGGTACAGAAAGGAAGAATATCCCGAAAAAGTTTGATGCAAATGCAATACTCAGCAAAAAGGGCGTTGTTATCGACTGTAAGCGAAGTGATAATACCTTCTGTACTCAGATGGTCTATTACGATAACCTTAGTGATGAACTTATCGACCCGATAGTAAAAAGAAGTGAAGGCGGCGCATACGTCAATCCCACGATGAGGACGGAAGCGATATTCTCACGTGACATCAACGGTGATGAGATTATTGAGGTGCCTGTTTCTGCTCCTATGAATGCATCGACGGATGAAAACGGTGCGTATGTATGCAACCTTACGGTATGGTGCAATTACAACGCAAGAGAAAGAAAGTCGAATGTTGCGCTGAATACCGTAATGAATATGAAGGACGGCTACTATTTTGTAATGCCGGACAGATGGCTTAACACCGTGACGGCAAGAAGCGACGCCGAAACAAGAGAAATGACTTTCTATCTGTGGAACTCAAAGACCTCTTCGCTTGGCGACAAGCTGCTGCTGATAAGCCGCTATAATGAGCAGCAGTGGAAGGAGACCGACCACAGCGGCAGGATACTGCTTGATATTTATTCCGAAAAAAGCAATGCGGTGTATGCGGCGGTCATTTATCTTACAAGCGCGGACGAAAAGCTGAACATTACCGAAAAGGAATTGCAGGAAGCTGTGCTTCTTATCTGACACTGAACTGATAAAGAGAGGTAAATATATGAAAAAGATACTTGTAGCAGAGGACGAGACCGCCATCAGGGAATTTGTAGTTATCAATCTTGAACGCGGCGGCTATACAGTGACGGAAGCCGAAAACGGCATTGACGCACTTGAAAAATATGAGGCGGCAAACGGCAATTTTGATATTGCTATACTTGACATAATGATGCCCGGCAAGGACGGGCTACAGGTGTGCAAGGAGCTTCGCAAGCGCAACGGCAATCTGGGCATAATAATGCTTTCGGCGCGTACTCAGGAGATGGATAAGGTCTCCGGCCTTATGCTTGGAGCTGATGACTACATAACAAAGCCGTTCAGCCCGACAGAGCTTGTAGCAAGAGTGGACGCGCTCTACAGGCGGCTTGCTATTGCCGAGATGCGCATGGAAAATAATTTCAAGGAGGAAATACAGTCGGGCATTTTCGTGCTGAACCTGAAAAACCATTCGCTTAAAAAGAACGGCCGTCTCATAGAGCTTACCCAGGTAGAGTTCCAGATCATGGAGCACTTTTTCTCAAATCCCGGAAAGGCACTTGACAGAAGCGCCATCCTCAAATATGTATGGGGCGAGGCTTATGTCGGCGAGGAAAAGATCGTTGACGTAAATATCAGGCGTCTGCGCATGAAGATAGAGGATACGCCGTCATCACCGAAATATATCGTCACCGTATGGGGACTGGGATATAAGTGGGAAGCAGGAGAGAGCTGATGCGGCTGCATTGATATTTTATCTGAGAAAGCTTTCCGCCTGTTAAGGGGGATAATTTATGAGAGGTATAACAAAAAGATGGCTGATCAATACCTTTGGAGTAATACTGATCATCCTCTTTGTTCTGGTCGTGGCGTTTGCTATCGTGATACAGAATTCATATTACAGGGGAATATTCCAGGTGCTGAACGGACGTGCTTCCGAGCTGGTAAATATCTTCAATTCAAAGGATGACTTCATAAGCACTGCAAGAGTCTATGTTGAGAATTTCCCTGACAAGGAGCTTATGGAGCTGATGGTCATAAACGAGGAGGGCAGGGTTGTCATAACCTCTACGGGCTTTGCACCTGATAACCAGCAGAATATGCCCGACTATACGGCGGCGCTGAAATCCGAGGATGAATACGCCGACTGGCACGGCAGTCTCAGCTCCGGCGAAAATGTCATGGCCGTGACCAGAGTTATTTATGATGATAACAACGAACAGGTCGGTGCGATAAGATATGTTGTATCGCTTGAAGAGGCCGACAGAAAAATATTTATTTCCATATCGTTTGTCTGCCTTATCGGTGTGGTGATACTGTTCTTTATTTTCCTTTCGAGCACATACTTCCTGCGGTCTATCGTCCGGCCGGTGCAGGAGATAAGCACGACAGCCAAGCGCATTGCTCAGGGCGACTTTGAGGCGCGGATAAATAAATTCTACGATGATGAGATAGGCGACCTTTGCGACACGATAAACTATATGGCGGGTGAGCTGGGTACTGCCGACAAGCTCAAAAACGACTTTATATCCTCTGTGTCGCACGAGCTGAGGACTCCGCTCACCGCTATCAAGGGCTGGGCCGAGACTATGCAGCTTGACGGCTGCCGTGACCTTAAAACCGTGCAGAAGGGCATAAGCATAATCATAAAGGAAACCGAAAGGCTCAACGGCATTGTTGAAGAGGTGCTCGACTTTTCAAGGATACAGCAGGACCGCATGGTGCTTATCATGGACAAGATAGATATACTTGCAGAGCTTGATGAGTCCATCTATATGCAGAGGGAGAGGGCGAACGCCGAGAACAAGCACATTGTATATGATGAGCCTGAGATGCTGCCGCCTGTTATCGGTGACAGGAACAGGCTGAGACAGGTGTTTATCAATATTATCGACAATGCCCTGAAATATTCTTCCGAGGGCGGCGTGGTAAACGTCAGCATCGAGCAGGCTGATGATAATATCGTTATCGTGATCGCCGATAACGGCTGCGGCATACCTGCCGAGCACCTGCCAAAGATAAAGCAGAAATTCTATAAGGCAAACCAGACTGTCAGAGGCTCAGGCATCGGCCTTGCTGTAGCTGACGAGATAGTAAAGCTCCATAAGGGAACGCTTGATATTGACAGTGTGGAAAACGAGGGAACTACAGTTACTATAAAAATACCGATAATGCCGCCGAAGAAGGATGCACTTCCTCAGTCGGAAAAAGGCGCCGGTGAATGAGCATTTGCAGTAAGGAGTGGAAAGATGAAAAAGGAAAAGCAAAAGAAAACAAAAAAGATAACTTCAATAGGCGGACAGGCGCTTATGGAAGGAATAATGATGAGAGGGCCGCTGAAAACAACGGTCGGCATAAGAAAAGGTGACGGAACTATTGAGCTTGAAGAGATAGAACCGCTGAACCTTACCAAAAAGTATAAGCTGCTCAGGCTTCCGATACTCAGAGGAGTTGCGGGCATGATAGACTCTCTGGTAACGGGAAACAAGGCTCTGCTTATGTCTGCGGATAAGGCTATGGAGGGCACCGAAGAGGTCCCCGAAGAGGAAATGAGCAAGTTTGACAAGTGGCTCGATGAACACCTGGGAGAGAAGGCGGTCGGCTTTGTTATGGGCGCGGCTACGGTCATTGCGGTCGTATTCTGCATAGCGGTGTTTTTCTTTGTTCCTACACTGCTGTTCAACCTGCTTGCATCGGCGTTTCCTTTCCTCAATGACCATATTATCTGGCGCTCGGCCTTTGAGGGCATACTTAGAATAATCCTCTTCCTTATTTATATGGCGCTTGTAACACTCAATAAGGATATCAAGAGAGTTTTTCAGTATCACGGCGCAGAGCATAAGACGATATTCTGCTATGAGCACGAGCTTGAGCTTACAGTTGAAAACGTAAGGAAGCAGAGCCGCTTTCATCCGAGATGCGGCACAAGCTTCATTGTTCTTATGCTTATTGTCGGCATACTTATCGGACTGTTTATACCGTTTACCGACGTCTGGCTCAGGTCGTCTGTCAAGTTTGCGCTGCTGCCGCTTACTATCGGCATAGGCTACGAGCTGATAAGGGTATGCGGCAGGCACGACAATGCGCTGACAAGAATAATAGCGGCGCCCGGAATGTGGATGCAGCACCTCACCACAAAGGAGCCGAAGGATGATATGATCGAGGTGGCTATAAAGGCGATGGAGGATGTTATCCCCGAAAACGGAGAGGATCTGATAAAATGACAGTCGGGAGCGCTTTTGTAATGACTGTGCAGCGGCTGAGGGAGACCGGCGCCGATCCTTCCGGATATGAAGCAAGGCTTATGTTTGAGGGGCTTTTCGGCATGACAAGGCTTAGTATGACGGATGAACGTGACAGAGAGCTTTCAGCGGATGAGGAAGGCTCTCTGTCTGTTGCTGTAGAAAGGCGCTGCGCCGGAGAACCGCTGCAATATATACTCGGCAAATGGGAATTTATGGACAGGGAATATTTTGTCGGTCCCGGCGTGCTGATACCGCGTGATGATACCGAGGTGTGTGTGCGCACCTGCATTGATGACCTGAAAAAACGCAGGTCTCCGAGGGTGCTGGAGCTTTGCTCCGGAACAGGCATAATCGCCGTGACTATTGCAAAGCAGGCGGAGGGCTGCGCTGTTTACGCCGTTGAAAAGGAAGCTGCGGCTTTTGAGTATCTGAAAAAAAATATCGCTTATCACGGCGCTGATAATGTCAGGGCTGTTTTCGGCGATATTTTTCTGTGCTGCGATGAATTTGAGGACGAAAGCTTTGACGCGCTCGTTTCAAACCCGCCCTATATTGAAACGGACGTGATACCTGCCCTGATGCGTGAGGTGCATTATGAGCCGGAAACAGCACTTGACGGCGGCGCTGACGGTCTGGATTTTTACCGCTGCATTGCAGAAAGGTGGAGCGTCAAGCTGCGCCGCGGCGGCAGCATAACGCTTGAAATAGGCGAAACGCAGGCTCAGGCAGTCACAGAGCTGCTTGAAGCAAACGGCTTTGAAAATATCATTGTTATAAAGGATATACAGGAGCTTGACAGGGTAATATATGGGACAAGGAAGTAGGCTCAGTCTTTCATTATGTATTGCAATTTACGGGAATTTATCGTATAATAAGACCATCACAGAAATTGGTCTGTATGTGAAAGGATGGGGATCGAATGGCAATAGATAAGCAGAAGGCGCTGGATACGGCTATAGCGCAAATAGAAAAGCAGTTCGGCAAGGGCGCAGTAATGCGTCTGGGACAGAATGCCGCAATGAATGTTGATTCTGTTTCTACAGGCTCTCTCTCTCTTGATATGGCTCTGGGTATAGGAGGACTTCCGCGGGGAAGGATAACCGAGATATACGGCCCCGAATCTTCGGGCAAGACCACGCTTGCGCTTCACTGCATAGCAGAGGGGCAGAAAAACGGCGGCATGGCGGCTTTTATTGACGTTGAACACGCGCTTGACCCTGTTTATGCAAAGGCTCTGGGCGTTGATATAGATGAACTGCTCGTTTCACAGCCTGATACGGGTGAGGATGCGCTTGAAATAACCGAGGCTCTTGTGCGTTCGGGCGCTATTGACGTTATCGTTGTTGACTCTGTAGCGGCTCTTGCGCCAAAGGCCGAAATAGAGGGCGAGATGGGCGCTTCACACGTCGGACTCCAGGCAAGGCTGATGTCGCAGGCTCTCAGAAAGCTGGCAGGCTCTATTTCAAAGGTCAACTGCGTTGCTATTTTTATAAATCAGCTTCGTGAAAAGGTCGGCATAATGTTCGGCAATCCAGAAACGACTCCCGGCGGACGCGCCCTGAAATTCTATTCCTCGGTGCGCCTTGATATACGCCGCATAGATTCGATAAAGGTCGGCGGCGAGGTCGTGGGTTCGAGAACAAAAGCCAAGGTAGTCAAGAACAAGATATCGCCGCCCTTCCGTGAAGCGGAATTTGATATAATGTACGGACAGGGCATTTCAAGGATAGGAGAGCTTCTTGACCTTGCGGTGAGCATAGACATAATAAAGAAAAGCGGCGCATGGTTCTCATACGACGGCAACAGGATCGCTCAGGGACGTGATAATGCAAAGATATTCCTGAAGGATAATCCGGAAATAGCAAAGAAGATAGAGGAAGAGGTGCTTGCAAACAAGGATAAGCTTACCTTTGCAAAGGCTTCCAAGACCTCAAAGACAAAGAGCGCCAAGGCTGCAAAGGATGATGCTGATGAGCCGGCAGAGGAGCCTGCACAGGAGCCTGTTCAGGAGGAACCCATAGAGCCGAGAACATCAGACGCAAAGCTTGACATACTTGTGGATGAGTGATATGCTGATAACTGCGGCGGAAGAAAGAAAAAAGGGTATGACCGCGCTGTATATCGACGGCGAATACGCTGTAAGCGTGGATACCCTGACATTTGCGTCAAGCGGCTTTAAGACAGGCAGCGAAATAACAGACGATGAGCTGTATGAGCTTCTTGAAGCTTCAAAGATAAGCCGCGCCAAGGAAAAGGCGCTTTATCTTATCGAATACCGCAGCCGGACCGAAAAGGAGCTAAGGGACAAGCTTGTCCCGCTTTTCGGAGAGGCTGCGGCGGATGCCGCCATTGAGCGGCTGAGCCGGCTCGGACTTATTGATGACAGAAAATATGCCAGGGAATATGCGGAGCAGCTTATACTGAAAAAGCACTTTTCGAGGGAACGCGCTGCTTTTGAAATGATGAAAAAGGGCATTGACCGTGATATTGCCGATGAGGCGCTGGATGAAACAGAGACCGAGCCCGGAGTTCAGATAAGGGCGCTTCTTGAAACAAAATATTCCCGCTGCCTTGGCGATGAAAAGGGAAGAAACAGAGCAGTAAATTCCCTGCGTGCTATGGGCTACAGGTGGTATGATATAAAAGAGGCCATGAGCGAATATTGTGACGATGACGAATAGACCCCGTGAAAACCGAGGGTTATTCGTCTTGTTGTCGTTTTTGCGGCAGGCTGCCGCCGATAGCGGAAAAGAGAGCGCAGGCTTTGCGCCGGAGCATATAAAAATAAAATGGGTAAAATGGAGGAGAAAAAATGGCAGAAAGGGTAGGTATGGTAAGTCTTGGCTGCGCCAAAAACAGAGTGGATGCCGAGATGATGCTTTATAAATTAAAGGAGGCAGGATATCAGATAGCGGCTGACCCTGCGCTCAGCGATGTTGTTATCGTAAATACCTGCGGCTTTATTGAGGACGCAAAGCAGGAGAGTATTGACGAGATACTGGAGCTTGCAAGCATGAAAAAGGAAGGCAGGATAAAAACTATAATCGTTACGGGGTGCCTTGCGGAAAGGTATCAGAAAGAGGTAATGAAGGAGCTGTATGAGGTAGATGCAGTGGTCGGCATAGGCGGCAATGCCGATATAGCTGAGATAGTGAAGAATACTCTTGAAGGCAAAAAACAGGAGATATTCCCCGAAAAAACAATGCTCCCGCTGAGCGGCAGCAGGATACGCTCAACACCGTATTATTACGCATACCTTAAAGTAGCTGAGGGCTGTGACAATCACTGCACATACTGCGCAATACCTATGATAAGAGGACGCTTCCGCAGCAGACGCGAGGAGGAAATACTCTATGAAGCAAAGGAGCTTGCCGCCAAGGGCGTTAAGGAGCTTATCGTTGTGGCGCAGGATACTACACGCTACGGTGAAGACCTTTACGGTGAACCGCGGCTTGCAGAGCTGCTCACAAAGCTGTGCAGAATTGACGAGATAAAATATATAAGAGTACTGTACTGCTATCCCGAAAGGATAACAGACGAGCTTATAGAAGTCTTTGCAAATGAGGATAAGCTGCTTAAATACATTGATATTCCTATGCAGCACTGTAACGGAAGAATATTAAAGCTGATGAACCGCAGGGGCGACAGGGAAAGCCTGACCGCGCTTGTGAAAAAGCTGCGTGAGAGGATAAAGGGCGTTGTACTGCGCACTACCGTTATGACAGGCTTCCCTTCTGAAACAAAAGAGGAATTTGAGGAGCTTGCAGCCTTCGTCAGGGAAATGAAGTTCGAGCGCCTTGGCTGCTTTGCGTATTCCGCAGAGGAAGATACGCCTGCCGCAAAAATGAAGGATCAGATCGACGAGGCTACCAAGAAGCACCGTCAGGAGATTATCATGGAACAGCAGCAGCTTGTTATGGCTGACTATGCCAAAAATATGATAGGCAGGAGCATAAACGTGCTTTGCGAGGGCTTAGACAGATATGGCGACTGCTTCTTTGGCAGGAGCAGCGCAGATGCGCCCGAGGTGGACGGCAAGGTGTTCTTTGTAGCCGAGGGCGAAAAGCCGAAGATCGGCGAAATAGTCAGGGTAGATATTACAGATACGCTTGACTGTGACCTGATGGGCTTTTGCAGATAAAAGCCCTGACAGATGAATATACTTTAATATATAAATTTATCCCGTGTCCGAAAGGAAGATATACATGAACCTGCCAAACAAGCTTACAATGCTCAGGCTGATATTTGTGCCGTTTTACGTTTTTTTTCTGCTTATGACGGCAATACCTCATCATTATCTCATAGCGCTGATAATTTTTGCGGCGGCAGCCTATACCGACCATCTTGACGGCAAGATCGCAAGAAAGCATAATATGGTGACTGACTTCGGTAAGTTTGCCGATCCTCTGGCAGACAAAATAATGATATTTTCTGCGCTCGCCTGTTTCATACAGCTTGGGCTGACAGGCGCTGTGGTGCTGATAATCACCGCCGCAAGGGAATTTGCCGTAACGTCTGTGCGCCTGGTGGCTGCCGATAAGGGCAAGGTGGTGGCTGCAAATATCTGGGGCAAGCTGAAAACAGTCAGTCAGATAGCAGCTGTTTTGGCGGTAATGCTTTTGCAGTATATTATGGAGCTTTCATCGCTCGGCATAGTACATTTTGAGAATACACCCGCAGTTTCTGCGTGGTTCTGCATCATAGGCGAATCATTGCTGTGGATATCGGTCCTGTTTGCGGTGATTTCGGGCGTAATATATATCTGTCAGAATTTTGAGTTTATAAAAAATGCAAAATAAGCAGAAAAAATTTCTCTCAGGTGTGGCATTTCTCTGCGGGATAGTGTATAATATTAGTGTATAAGCAAAATGCATGAACAGATATCAATATTAAAAAGCAGTGATAAAGAAGAGTAGCGGAAAGAGACCGTACAGAGAGATGCTCGTCTGGTGGAAGAGCGTTACGGTATTCGCCCGTGAAGTGCGCTTTTGAGCTTGCAGCCGGAAAACCGGAAGGAACAGCTTTATTGTTCTTTTTGAAGTATGGCTGTGCGGCGGCCGCCGTTACCGGCAAATGAGGACAGCGCTGCTGTTGAATACGGGTGGGACCGTGCAGGATATCCTGCGCCCCGGAGGCTTTTTATCAGGCATCCGGGGCGTTTTTGTTTTTGTTTTAAGGCGGTGTTTTTATGGGCAGAAAAAAATATGACGAGATAGATTCTATTATGGAGAGGGATCCTGCGGCAAGAAACAGGGCAGAGGTGCGTCTGCTTTATTCAGGCTATAAAGCTGTCAGGGCTTATCGCCGCGCAAACTGGTTCTACAGGCATAATATGAAGTTTATAGCAAGGTTCATCTCACAGAGGGCAAGGCATAAGACCGGAATCGAGATACATCCCGGGGCTAAGATCGGCAGGGGACTGTTTATCGACCACGGAATGGGCGTCGTTATCGGAGAAACAGCCGAGATCGGCGATAACTGTACGATCTATCAGAATGTCACTCTCGGCGGTACAGGCAAGGATCACGGCAAAAGGCACCCTACCCTTGGGAACAACGTGCTTGTGGGTTCTGGCGCAAAGGTGCTGGGGCCGTTCCGTGTAGGAGATAATGCCCGCATAGCCGCCGGAGCCGTTGTGCTGACTGAGGTGCCGCCTAACTCTACTGCGGTGGGTGTGCCCGCAAAGATAGTAAGAGTCAACGGCGTGAAGCCTACTGCCTGCAGTGAGCTTGACCAGATACACGTTACCGACCCTGTGGCGCAGAAGATAAAGGAGCTGGAAAGCGAGATAGAGGAACTGAAAAAAACAGTGCTCACTCTTGCTGAAAATAAAAACTGAAAAGGAGAAAGCTATGAAGATCTATAACACAATGTCAAAAACCAAGGAAGAGCTGAAAACCATTGCTGACGGTGAGGTGAAGATATACGCCTGCGGGCCGACTGTATACAACTACATCCACATCGGCAACGCAAGACCTATATGTGTGTTTGATACCTTCCGCAGGTATCTTGAATACAGGGGCTACAAGGTGACCTTCGTGCAGAATTTCACCGATATAGACGATAAGATAATCCGCCGCGCAAACGAGGAAAACAGTGATTATGCCGCTGTTTCGGAAAAGTATATCGCCGAGTACAAAAAGGATGCAAAGGGTCTTAACGTGCGTGAGGCTACAGTTCACCCGAGGGCTACGGAGAATATCCCTCAGATAATTGAAATGGTAAAGACGCTCGAGGAAAAGGGCTATGCATATTCCACCGAGTACGGCGATGTATATTTCCGCACGAACCGCTTTAAGGAGTACGGCAAGCTTTCGCATCAGCCGCTTGATGACCTTGAAGCAGGCGCGCGCATACAGATAGGCGAAACCAAGGAGGATCCTATGGATTTCGCACTGTGGAAGGGCGCAAAGCCCGGAGAACCTTATTGGGATTCTCCCTGGGGCAAGGGCAGACCCGGCTGGCATATTGAATGCTCAACAATGGCAAAGCGCTATCTCGGAGAGACGATCGACATTCACTGCGGCGGTCAGGATCTTGTTTTCCCGCACCATGAGAACGAGATCGCCCAGAGCGAATGCTGCAACGGCGTACCCTTTGCAAACTACTGGATGCACAACGGCTATATTAATGTAGACAACAAAAAAATGTCAAAGTCGCTCAACAACTTCTTTACCGTCCGTGAGGTCGCTGAAAAATACGGCTATGAGCCTATCCGCTATCTGATGATATCGTCACATTACCGCAGCCCCATCAATTATTCGGTTGAGATCATCGAACAGTGCAAGGCTGCTCTTGACAGGCTTTATCATTGCCGTGAGGATCTTGAATTCCTTGCCCAAAATTCCGAAGGAGTACTCAAGGACGGCGAAGAGAAGATAAAGGAGCTGCTTCTTACTCACAAGACCGATTTCATCAGCGCGATGGATGACGATTTCAACACGGCTGACGCCATAACTGCACTTTTCGAGCTTGCGCGTGATATCAACTCAAATGTCAATGCGCAGACAGCGCCTTCAAAGGAGCTTTGTGATTTTGCGCTTGCTCTCTATAAGGAGCTTGCAGACGTGCTCGGTCTGCTTTATGCCGAGAAGAACGCTGTAGGCGATGACGTTCAGACGCTCATTGAACAGCGCACTCAGGCAAGAAAGGACAAGAACTGGGCTGAGGCCGACAGGATACGTGACGAGCTGAAAGCCCGCGGCATTATCATAAAGGATACGCCGCAGGGTACTATTGTAGTAAGCGAGTGATGCTATGGATAATGAAGTGATAAAGCGGCTGATAGAATACGCGCTTTCAGCAAGGAAAAACAGTTATGCGCCCTATTCTCGTTTCAGAGTGGGAGCGGCGCTGCTTGCTTCTGACGGCCGTATTTTTACCGGCGTGAATGTTGAGAACGCCTCATATCCTGCCGGACTTTGCGCCGAGCGCGCAGCGGTGGCAAAGGCAGTTTCGGAGGGCGCGCCGGACTTTCTGGCAATAGCTGTTGCCGGAGGTTACGAGGATGATGTTCCCGGCGGATTCTGTGCACCGTGCGGCATTTGCCGTCAGGTGCTGACCGAGCACTGCTCCGGAGATTTTCCGGTCATACTTGCCCGCACCACGGACGATTTCCGCACCTACAAGCTGTCTGATCTTCTTCCTCTTGCTTTTGACCTTGTCAGCGGGGCTTTCAAGTGAAAAGTGGATAGTGGAAAGCGAAAAGTTAAAAGTTTTTGCAAAGCGCCAGACGGGGGAAAGAGGATTGAAATGATAGTTTTAAGTGATGAATATAAGGACGAAATAAGCAGGGTTTTGGGGGATGACTGCCATCGCTGCTTTGAAATGATAAA
>CADCKR010000024.1:40987-70206 GCA_902802105.1 uncultured Ruminococcus sp. | reverse complement strand
TTAGCGTGGCTTAGCACGAAAAAAGAGGTGCGCGATGCCTTCCGCGCCGACAAATTCTGCTCCTATGATTTCAAGCTGAACGGCTATTACACTCTGATCAAGCTGCAATCCATATGCAACCGGAAAACTTGGACTTGATCAGACTGTTCTTAACGCAGGTCGTATTACCAAGTTTATTGGTTGCTGGTCAACGAAAGGTGAAGATACACCGGAGACTCCGTACAGGCAGTGTTGCTTAGTACAGAAAGGCGATGGTCAGATTAACGATTTTCAGTTAATACTTGACTACATCGCTAAAAACAAAAGTGACAAGCCAAAATCGGGTAGTTCTAAGAAAAAGAAATTCACTCCTACTTCAGATGGTAGTGAAGGAAAACAACCGATAAAGAGGTTTGCTTTATACGATGTAAAGGCATATTTGGATGCGCACAAGTTAAAATATACCGAAAAAACGGAAGATAATACTCACTACTATAGTTTTACAATGTGCCCATTTATCAAAGAAAAAAAGTGTGGGGATTGTTCTATTGCTCAAACACCGGATCATTTTGCTATTCTTAATTGCGAAAAAGAAGCGTGTAAGGAAATAGTAAACATCTTCCAGCTTGTCAAACGGT
This sequence comes from uncultured Ruminococcus sp., assembly GCA_902802105.1. GTDB lineage: Bacteria > Bacillota > Clostridia > Oscillospirales > Acutalibacteraceae > UBA1213. The sequence continues at coordinate 69,589 of CADCKR010000024.1, read as the reverse complement.
ATCCATGCGGTAAAATAAATCTCTTTGATAGTATAGCTCCTTGTCCTACGATTTTTAATGCACTCGTCGGAAACGGCAGGCTTTTGCAAAGTTTGAGTGGGGATTTTTTCTATAACTATAAGCGAGACACCTACGCTTTAGATAGTGAGGAGTTCAAAAAGTTAATAGAAAAGATGTATCACAGCCTAATTGAAGACATTCCAAGTCCTTCCACACATACTTTAATCGTAAATGCTTTATCAGCATATACAGATGATGAAAAGTATTACGATAAAGCACCTGTTGGCAGAAGGATGGTATTGCATGATAATACACTATATTATGCACTGGGAAAGTACAGATATGTTGTCGTTAATGCGAACGGCTGTACGATTACCGATACCATACCACAAAACATTTACTTCGTAAAGACAAAGATGGAGAGTCAGGTTGAACCTGATCTGTCTGCCAAGCCGGAAGAATTGCCGGAGTTATTGTTGCAGATATGTAATATTGACAAGGAGCAGATATCTTTACTTGTTGCAAACCTATTGTCCTTTTTCAGAAGCGACATTAACTCTCCAATTCTTGTGTTGAAGGGTTCAAAAGGAGCTTGCAAAAGCTACTGCGCTAAAATTATAAGGGCTATTGTTGACCCAGCCAAAGCTGAGTTGACATCATTACCTTATAAGGATGACGGTTTAGTCGTTGCGTTATCAAAGCACGATCTTTGTGTTTTTGATAACGTAGAAAGAATATCGGAGACAGCTTCATCAAAGCTATGTATGGCAGTAACCAACGGCTACGCAACAAGCAGAAAGCTTTTTACTGATAACACAGAATTTACGGTCTGTATCAAATCAAATATAATACTGACCTGTATTACCGATGTGGTATCAAAGAGTGATTTAGCCGAAAGGTCTAACGTAATTAATCTTGAGAGAGTAGCTTACCGAAGATCAGAAGCGTCCGTAAACAAGCAGATTTCAAATCTCTTACCCAAAATACTTGGAGCTGTTTTTAATACACTAAGGGTAGTTTTTGCAACTGCTGATAGCATTAAGCTTGATAATCCTCCGAGAATGGCTGATTTTGCACAGTTTGCAATGGCTGCCATAAAGGCTGTTGGGCTTGATGAAAACAAGTTTCTAAGCCTTTACACAAACCATGTAGCAGAAGCTATTGGAGTTTGTGCAAGTGATGATCCGTTGATTTCGTGTATTCAGGCACTTGTTGATGGTTCAAAGGATGGTATTATTTCAATGCCTTCAAGAGAACTATTATGCGAGATTCAATCAAAAGCTTCAGCATTAAAGATTAACCTTGAAAGACGATATACACCGTCTACATTATCAAGGGAGCTTAATGCAAAAATATGTGATCTTCAAGCTATCGGAATAGGTCTTAGCACAGGCAGACATGGAGATAAACGGCTTGTCCGTCTTAAACGTCAAATTCCTAACATTGGAGAGAGTGAATTAACTAAAGTGACTGAAGCCGATATCTTGGAAGATATTCAATTTTAAGTATGTTTTATGGTATTGTTTGTGTTCTTCACAGGCAATACCTCTAAATGACTGCTTGCACAATGAAGTTTTTTGAGAAACATTATTCTTAATGCCGTCATTGCCGTCAATGCTGTCAAAACCCATATAATACAAGGATATATTAACCTGACAGCATTTGTCGGCTATCAAAATGCCGACAAAAATACTTGCAGCAGTCAGACTTTATAAATGTATATTATTATTGTGATAAGCATTGAAAGGAGTCTTATTATGTCAAGTATTATCAAGGTCAACAATAAACAAGGCACACACTACAAGGCTATCTACGACTTACCGCCATTATTGGACGGTAAAAGGCGCAGAACAAGCAAAACCTTTCCCGTTGGAGGAGCTTGAACATTCCCGTGGAGGTAATCTTTCGGAAGACTATAACCTCACGTTCACTCAGTTTGCCGATATGTATTTTGAAACCTACACCAAATTTTTAAGTCCTTCTACACTTGTCAACTACAAGAGAGCTTACAACAACAGAAAAAAGCATGGATTGAAAAACTATTTCGGTAACGTTAAGCTAAGAAAAATTACATCACGAAACATTCAAGAGTATGTCAACTTTCTAAGCTCCTCCGTATCTCCTAAGACCTCTAAGAATTACATTATGCTATTGAGTGTCTTGTTCAAAACAGCAATACAGCTTAATATCATTGAAAAAGGCGGTAATCCTACAATAGATATTATCAAGCCTAAACAGCATAGAAAACAAGTTGAAGCCTACAATATGCAGGAGTTCAAGCTATTGTTACATTTAGCCGAAACAGACAGCAATCCTGATATCAAGCTCATTATCTTCCTTGCTGTATTAAGCGGTATTCGGAGAGGTGAAATGGCAGGTTTAAAATGGGATGACGTTAACTTCGATGAAGGCTACATATACATTCATTGTTGTAGAATAGTTCTTGATAAAACCGAATATATAAAGCCGCCTAAGACGGATTCAGGTGTAAGAAAGATATACATACCTGAACAGTTATTGATGGTATTGAAGGAATATCACATCAGATACCTCACTAACAAGATGAAATACGGTAAGGACTTCAAGGACAAAAACTATGTTGTATCAAAGCCTGACGGAGATCCCTTCTCACCTAACGGAATATCAAACAATTATGCAAGGTTTATGAAACGTCATAGTGATGAAATCAGATACTTGAAGTTTCATGGATTAAGACATACCTACGCTTCCGTATTGATAGAACAAGGCGAGAACCCTAAGACAGTTCAGCACAACTTAGGTCATGCAGATGTAGCACTAACACTACAAGTCTATTCTCATTCCTACGATACAGCACAACAAAATGCCGCTAAGAAGTTAGGCGATACCATTACGGAGTTGAAGCAGTCAAGCTGAAATCAGTAGAACAGAATCCATGAAATAATGATCATTTTTTGCTTTCGGAACAAAAAGGGAACAAAACCGCATTTCACAGCGTTCCGAAAACACAGCAAGTGTACGGAAACCCATATAACTCAAGCAAAAAGCACGATCCTCATTTCATATTCGATTCTGTTCACACAGACCTTCAAGTCCCGTCACTCGCACCAGTAATCAAGGCTGTACCGAAATGGTGCAGCCTTTTTTCGTGTATGAGGGTCAAGGAAAAAGTGCAGTTGGGATATCACATAAGATGAAGGTTTCTATGTGTTCGGTGTAAGATTGTTTTTCGGCTATTTTCAATATGTCTATGATCGGCAAGGGAAAAGTATTATAATCATTATTTCGGAAATTGGAACAAAGTGGGAGCAAAACGGAACTATCTATTGCTTATATTGACAGATTGTAAAAAAAGTGGTAGAATCATTACAGAAAAAAGTTATATTTTCCAACAAAGAAAAGGGTGGCAAAAATGAATAAGCAGCACTTTATTAAAGCCTTGATTTGTTCTACAGCATTGTGTACGGTATTTTTACTTTGCGGATGTGTTAGTTTAGTTTCAAATGAATCATCATCTTCTCAATCGAACGTGTCAACAACGGAAAGTTCGCAAAATGTTTCATCGAATAATTCAGGTAACATAGAAGAATCCATATCTGAAGAAAACAATGTGGTTATTCACTGCGATACAAGTAATGTTTTGGCGAACGGATATTACAAATCTTTTTTCTATGGTGATGGTGGAGACCCAATCATAAAAGCAGGATGGGTTATCCCAAAAGGCAAATACAGGATTGATGTTGTTAATACAAAAGCATGGGTACAGGTTTCAATTTATGTTGCAAAAGGTGGAACCATAGAACCTACTACAACAGAAAAAAATAAAACTCCGTTATTGATTAAAAAAGGAGAAACTGCGGTTATTGAAGTTGATGGAAACGAATATATCTATATTACAGAGCCTGATTATATAACGCTGACTCTAATAGATAAGTAACTATTTATCTCATATTAATAAAAGGACACCTACTGTCACAACAAACAGCAGGTGTCAATCCTCTTAAAAACGTTCATCCCTCTTCCCGAATTCCTCCAATGCGCCAAAGTTGAAGGCTTCCTGATCATCCGATATAAACTGTTAGCGGTCATCTTCCGCAAGCGGAACAAGCTTTATATTCATAATTAATTATGACCTCCTATTATACGCTGCTGATAAAAAATCTCTATACAGTTGATGTTCAAAGTAATTTGTGGTAAAATCTGATCAATGACAAGATCATTGCAAAAAATAACAATCATATCAGAAGGAGAGACTAAAATGGAACTGATACAAAGCTTTTCAGTAGACCATACGCGCATCGTACCCGGTATCTTCACAAGCAGAGTGGATCATTTAGGCGGCTATTCGGTCACGACCTATGATATCAGGCTTAAAAGACCTAACAGAGAGCCGGTCATTGATGTTGCGGCAATGCATTCGCTTGAACATATTATTGCGACCTTTCTTCGCAACGACCCCGACTGGAAAGATGAAGTCATATACTGGGGGCCTATGGGCTGTCTTACAGGCTTTTATCTCATACTCAAGGGCAGCCGCGCTCCGCAGGAGCTTTATGAGCTGATACTGAGAGCATTCAGAGCTGTCTGCGATGTACAGGAGGTGCCCGGCACTTCTCCGGAAAATTGCGGATACTGCCGTATGCATAACCTTGAAATGGCAAAATGGTACGCAAACGAGTTTGCTGCCTATCTTGAAGAAAACGCAGAAAACAGCGATATATTTGAGTATCCGAGAGCCGAACGCCTTGTGACAGACGGCGGACAGCATTTCTATGATTCGTAACAGCATTCAAAAAAAGACCAGGACCGTACCGATCAAAAGTTGAAAGGTACGGTCCTGCTTTTATCAGACAAAATTCCCGTTTTAGACTATGTTAATGACGTTTCATTGAATACTCTTTCGTATTTGCTTCTTTCCTCCGGCCGGCAGCAAAGAGTAAGCTCATTATAACCGCCGTTCTTGACCTTTATCCGCTGAAAAACAAATATCTCATTGCCGCTCTGGTCGGTAGTCGTCATCTTGCATATTACATCCTTGCGGTCGCTTGTATATACCTTGGCTTCGGGATAGCGGTTTTTCAGATATTCAGACATCTGACGGTATGTAAGGGTGGTGTCCTCGATAGATTCCGCAAGCAGAGTGGCCGTGCCGTCAGCATTTTGCAGGTAGATCCCGTACTGGGGTATGTAGTCCGTGTCGATCACGCAGAACTGATCGGGAAATACCGCATTAAGAGACAGCACGCTTGATGTGAATTTAAGCTTTCCTTTTGACACGCGGGTCAATCCTGGCGGAAGCTCTGCCGGAGCCGTCTGATGAGACGCCTCCGAAGCGTCGGCGGAGCTTTCAGCGCTGCTGTCAGACGGCTCCGGGCTTTTGTCAGAGCCCTGAGGTTCCGGCGGAGCCTCAGGGCGTGAAACTGCCGAAGGCTTTTGTACAGGCTCTTCGTCCTGCGAGCCGGCAGATGTGTCCGAGCGGTCATACGAGCTTGTCTCCGACTGCGAAGAACTTCCGTTTTTTGAGCCTTTTCCTGAGCATCCGCATACGGATACCGCCAAAGCTGCGGCTAATGCTGCAATTATTAGTATTTCCCTTTTTTTCATGATTTTCACCCGGCTTTATATCAGATCATACACCGTGACGGCGGTTATACCTCTGTGACGAGCTGGCGTGACCCCTGCTATGAGTATTGTTTTGCTTTGGCCTGCGTGAGTCACGGCTGAAGCTGCGCTGACGGTGCTGCTGCTTCTTTTCTTCAAACATCCTCGTCTTTACCGGTTTGCCGCAAACCTTTGCTCCGTACATACGGTCGATAACATCATCAATGGAATCGGAAGGTACAGCTACGACAGAATAATCATCATAGATCTCTATCTTTCCGATATCAGAGCCGTGAAGCGTGCTGCGTTCTGTGATGGACGCAACAAGGTGGTTCGGTGCGGCATGGCTTGAACGCCCGATATCAATTACTATCCTGCCAAAATCCGTATTGCCGTTTTTGCTGTACTGTTTGCGCTCCTGCTTTATATCAGCAATGCGCACCTCTTTGTCAGAAAAGTTCATCTCTAAGGCTGCTGCGGCAATATCGAACAGGGAATAGCCTTTTTCAAGAAGCATATTTACCATATCAGTATAAGCCTTTCCCCTGCCGGATTCAAGTACCGAAATGACAGATCCGGAATTTTTTTCTTGCATACGGCTTCTTATGTCATCTCCGGTGGGTACGGGTATCTCACTGACAGTACATTTCAGCTCACGGACAATATCTCTCAGCGCCGTTACCTGACGCCTGCCGCTGCATATCGTTATAGAAGTGCCGTCCTTGCCTACTCTGCCTGTACGTCCTATGCGGTGAACGTAATACTCGTTGTTTTGCGGTATATCGTAATTGAACACGATCTCAACATCATTTACATCAATCCCTCTTGCTGCCACATCGGTAGCCACAAGGATAGAGGTCGTACCGTATTTGAACTTATCCATAACTGCCGTGCGCTGGCTTTGTTTCAGGTCGCCGTGAAGCGCATCGGCGTTGAAGCCGCTCTTTTGCAGGCTTTCTGTCAGCTCGTCCGCCATTTTCTTTGTATTGCAGAATACCATTGCAAGCGAAGGCGCATAATAGTATAAAAGCAGCTTGAGCGCATCGGATTTCCTGCCCATCGGTACGTCAACATATTGCTGAACGATGTTGTCAAGGGTTATCTGCTTCCTGCTTACCTGAACAAGCTGAGGGTCATTCTGGAACTCATTTGTAATAGCCATGATCGACGGCGGCATAGTAGCTGAAAAAAGCACCGTCTGGCGTTCTGCGGGAGTTTCGCGCAGTATTGTTTCCATATCCTCCTTGAACCCCATGCTGAGCATCTCGTCAGCTTCATCAAGAACAACATATTTCACATTGTCAAGCCTGAGCGTGCGCCTTCTCATGTGATCCATTATTCGCCCCGGTGTGCCGATAACTACATTTGCGCGTTTGAGCTGAGTTATCTGTCTGTCCATTGCGGCGCCGCCGTATACCTCCACCGGGCGTATGCCTCCGATGAACTTAGTCAGCTTGCGTATCTCTTCGCCGCACTGCAGCGCAAGCTCTCTTGTCGGGCACATTATCAGCACCTGTACGGTAGGCTTGTCTTCGTGCGTGTTTATCTTTTCTATTGCAGGTATCGCAAAAGCCATAGTTTTGCCGGTTCCTGTCTGTGAACGTCCGATTATGTCCTTTCCCTCTCTGATAAGCGGGATCGCCTGCGCCTGTATCTCGGTGGGAGCTTCAAATTCCATTTCGTCAAGCGCCCGCATGATGCGTGAGTCAAGCATCAGATCACTAAAGCCTGTAACTAACCTTGTATTGTCCATCTTATTCCTCTTTCTCTTTCAAAAACCTTTTAAAAACTTTTGTGTATTTCTTTAACCACATTATTGTATCAGAAAAGCTCTGTTATGTCAATCAGAACAAATAATATATTCACAGAAATCCTTTTTGGCTGCGGGGACTTGTCATAAAACAGAAAATCATTAAAATTGATATTTAAAGCAATATACTATAAGTATACATACAGCGCAGGCTCATACACAATATATTGTGTTTTGTAATAACTCCCTAAAAATATAACTATTAAAAAAAGTAATAATTCTTATATTTTGTCTATAAGTACGATAATTTCTTATAGTACGATATAACCGTTGACAAAACACCCGAATCGCTATATATTTAAGTTAACGCATTTATTGTTCCGGTGCCGTATATGCGGCTCAGGGCAATTATGAAAGAGCAGGATCGTTTGCACTGTCATTCACACTATAAGTTCCGGCAATATACGCTTTCTTACTTGCTGCTCTTACTTGACGACCGAAAATTATTGAATTTGACCTTTGAGAGGAGACGATCCAATGAATAACAAGTTATTTGATATCGCTTGGGAAGGCTTTGAGGGCAGGATCTGGAAGTTAGAGATCAATACCAGAGATTTTATTCAGAAAAACTATCGTCCCTATGACGGTGACGAAAGCTTTCTTGAGGGTCCCACAGAGGCTACACAAAAGCTCTGGGGCGTTGTGCAGGATCTGCAAAAGCAGGAAAGAGCCAAGGGCGGCGTTCTTGACATGGAAACAAAGGTCGTTTCCGGCCTTACGTCATACGGCGCAGCATACATCAGCGATGACAGCAGCCTTGAAAAGGTCGTAGGCATTCAGACCGACAAGCCGCTCAAACGCGCTTTCATGCCCTTCGGCGGTATCAAAATGGCTGAGCAGGCCTGTGAGACCTACGGCTATACTCCCGACCCTGAGCTTCACAAGATCTTCAATGAGTATGTCACCACCCACAATCAGGGCGTTTTTGATTCTTATACCCCTGAGATGAAGATGGTGCGCCATAACAAGATAATCACCGGCCTGCCGGATACCTACGGCAGAGGACGCATCGTAGGCGACTACAGAAGAGTGGCGCTTTACGGCATCGACTACCTCATAGAGCAGAAGAAAAACGATTTTGCAAACTGCGGAGACGGCACTATGACTGAGGAAATAATCCGTCTGCGCGAGGAGATCGCAAAGCAGATAAAGGCGCTCAACGGCATGAAGGATATGGCAAAGCTCTACGGCTTCGATATTTCCGGACCGGCAAAGAATGCAAAAGAGGCTGTGCAGTGGCTTTATTTCGGATATCTTGCGGCGATCAAGACTCAGAACGGCGCGGCTATGAGCGTAGGCAGAGTATCGACCTTCCTTGATATATATATACAGCGTGATCTTGATAAGGGCATTCTTACGGAAAAAGAAGCGCAGGAGCTTATCGACCATTTTGTAATGAAGTGCAGGATAGTAAAATTTGCACGTATACCTTCATACAATCAGCTTTTCTCAGGCGATCCGGTATGGGCTACTCTTGAGGTGGCAGGCATCGGCTGTGACGGACGCTCCATGGTAACAAAGAACGACTTCCGTTTCCTCCATACGCTTGAAAATATGGGTCCTTCACCTGAGCCTAATCTTACGGTGCTCTATTCATCCGCTCTCCCTGAGAAATTCAAGAAATATGCATCGAGGATATCAATTAATACCAGCTCTGTACAGTATGAAAATGACGATGTTATGAAGCCCGTCTGGGGAGATGACTATTCCATCTGCTGCTGTGTTTCTGCAACACAGACAGGCAAGGAGATGCAGTTCTTCGGTGCAAGAGCAAACCTTGCAAAGTGCCTTCTCTATGCGCTCAACGGCGGTGTAGACGCCAAGAACCGCGATCAGGTCGCTCCTCCCTACAGAAGGATAACCTCGGAATATCTTGACTACAACGAGGTCATTGCCGCCTATGAGGTAATGATGGACTGGCTTGCAGGGCTTTATGTAAATACTCTGAACCTTATCCACTATATGCATGACAAGTATTATTATGAGGCCGCCGAGATGGCTCTTATTGATACCGATGTGCGCAGGACTTTTGCTACAGGTATTGCAGGCTTCTCTCATGTGGTAGATTCACTCAGCGCCATCAAGTATGCCCGTGTCAAGGCTATCCGTGATGATGCAGGTATATGCATAGACTTCAAAACGGAAGGCGACTTCCCGCGCTACGGAAATGATGACGACCGCGCGGACGATATTGCCGTATGGCTGCTCAGGACATTCCTTACAAAGATAAAGAAGCACCACACCTACAGAAATTCCGAGCCTACGACCTCTATACTTACCATCACCTCGAATGTTGTATACGGCAAGGCTACCGGAAATATGCCTGACGGCAGACGCGCAGGCTCTCCGCTTGCTCCGGGTGCAAATCCGAGCTACGGCGCAGAGCAGAACGGACTTCTTGCTTCGCTCAACTCTGTTGCAAAGCTGCCATATCACTGGGCGCTTGACGGCATCTCAAACACTCAGACAATAAGCCCCGACGCTCTCGGCCACACCGAGCAGGAGCGCATAAACAATCTTGTTCAGGTAATGGACGGCTACTTCGATCAGGGCGCGCACCATCTGAACGTGAATGTTTTCGGTACAGAAAAGCTTATTGATGCTATGGAGCATCCCGAAAAGGAAGAGTACGCAAACTTTACGATACGTGTTTCCGGTTATGCTGTCAAATTTATTGATCTTACCCGTGAGCAGCAGCTTGACGTTATCGCCCGCACCTGCCACAAGACAATGTGATGACCGAAAGCAGAACCATATAGCCAAAAATACAGCCTGTCTGCGGATGCTTATGTTCCGCAGGCAGGCTATCATATATAAAAAGGAGAATTTCTTTTGGAAAAGAAGGATGTAACAGGTCATATACACACGCTTGAGACCTTCGGACTTGTTGACGGTCCGGGTGTGCGTTTTGTAATATTTCTTAAAGGCTGCCGGATGCGCTGCAAGTTTTGCCACAATCCCGACACATGGAACGGCAGCGGCAAAGAATGGACAGCAGCCGATCTGTTTGCTCATGTACGCAAATACAAGAGCTACTGGAAAAATAACGGCGGCATAACCGTCAGCGGCGGCGAACCATTGCTGCAAATGAGTTTTGTCACGGAGCTTTTTCGTCTTGCCAAGGCAGAGGGAATACACACCGCTCTTGATACAGCCGGAGAGCCGTTCCGCACGGATGCGCCGTATCTTGCAGAGTTTGACAAGCTTATGGAGCTGACCGATCTTTTCCTGCTCGACCTGAAAATGATGGATCCCGAAGGACACAAAAGGCTTACCGGAGTCGAAAACAGCAACATTATCCGGATGGCTCGCTATCTTTCCGATCACGGCAGGAAAATGTGGATAAGGCACGTTCTTGTGCCCGGAGTGACCGATGACGAGCAGGATCTGCGCAAAATACACAGCTTCATCGCCTCGCTGAAAACTGTAGAGCGCGCGGAGATACTTCCTTATCATACTCTCGGAATCATGAAATGGAAGGAGCTTGGTCTCGATTACCCGCTTGACGGTGTTCCCACGCCTACGGAAGAGCAGGTAAAAAAAGCGGAAAATATTATGATCGGAGAGCTTTTCACGAAAAATCAGGCTTCCCGGCTGTCATGAAATATCTGACAGCTGTTCAGACAGCTTCTGATATGCTTCGGTCGTCTTGTCAACATGGTACTGACTGATATCTTCGCCGCGTGTCAAGGTAATGAATGCCTTTGAAGGAAACAGCCTGATATTTACAGTATCGTATCCGGTACCTTTCAGGTTGAATCTGCCCCCCTGAGGATCGCTTTCAAGAGTGATCTCGGCAATAAGCGTGTCCTCTGTATACGGCTCGCTCAGATGCCAGCGGCTTTGGGGCGATATGCCGTCGGACAGAGCTTTAATGATCGTGTCAAGCTCCTGTGGGGTGATCTCTTTTGCATTGCCGTTTATGTTTATGGTATAGATAACATTTTCAGTCTCAGAGTAATAGTCAATACCCGGCGCTTCACAGGCGGGTTCATCCTCATACGCGGGATTTTCCTCATGCATGGTGCTATCACCATGATCAGTCCATGAATTGTAGGAATATTCGCCCTTCTGACGATCGCTGCGTTCCGGATCTGCTGCGCCCTGTTTTGCGGGACTTGTATATGATATGCCCGGTTCGCCTGCGCTCGCCTGACTGTTTGTTTTTTCGTCATTTATGCTGTCAACGCTGTCTGTACTGTCGTAGTCTGCGTCATAGATTGCGGTATTATTTACTGCTTTTTGTGACACAGTGCTCTCCGGCGGAGCTTTTACAATATTATTATTTGTAATATCCGATGAACGGTTGATAAGCTGAGGTACGATCATCAGCGCAGCGGCAGCGACAAAAACCGCAGCGGCAGCGCCTGCAAATCTGACACAGCGGAGTACGCCCGGCTTTTTCTTTGGCTTGTTTACAGCTATATCACTGATGAAATCATCACGGAACTTGTGCACAGGCACAGGACCGGTTCCGGCAGGTCCGTCTGCACCGTGAAGATATTCGTGTCCGTATTCCTTCATGCTCTGTGAAAGCAGCCTGTCAAATTCATTATCCTTCATATATCCCTACCCCCTCTATCTTGGTTTTGAGAAGCGTTCTCGCACGGTGGAGCCTTACCTTGACATTTTCTGGCGTAAGACCAAGATTATCGGCTATTTCGTTAACGCTGAGATCGCAGTAGTATTTAAGCACGACAACATCGGAATATTTGCTGTCCAGTGATCTGACAAGCTCAAACAGTATGCGCTTTATATCCTTTTTTTCTGCATCCTCGGAAATATCCGGCAGAGCTTCGTTTTCGCTTTCGCTGTCTTTATAGATATCCTCTGTCACGTTTTCCCTTTTACGGCGGTTATATATCCTGAAAGCGGCATTTCTTACGGTTATGGTCAGAAGGCTGCGCATCTGTCCTGCATCGAGGTGCTTATATCTGTCGTAATTTTTTGCAAGGGAAAGAAAGGCGTCGTGAACGGCATCCTCTGTAGAGGCCTCATCGCCAAGAATACGGTATGTGTAATTGAACATAAAATCCCTGTTCTGCATATATACCTGCTCAAAGCTCTGCTTGTCCTGTTCACTGTCTATCATAGCCATGAAGATGATCATTTTTTATCACCTGCTTATTTTAATAATCAGCTTTTGACGAAAAGGTTACAAGTATATTATATATTATCTGATGATTTTTGCAATAGAAAAGCCAATGAAACACATCCGGGCTTCATTGGCTAAGATTTATATTATATCAGTGCTGCCGGGAATATCATTGATCGTTACGGATACCCCCGACGGCTCATTTTTGTTTTTGCTGCTTTTTTCCGGTTTAAGAAAATCCGGAAAAACAAAAGTCAGCAGGCAGAAAATAATGGCTGCAATTATCAGAAGAACGACTGTTACCCATATTGTGTTCTTTTTGAGCCTATTCATCTTTGCTTTGTGCTGATCCTTCTTTAGCATTGCATCACGCTGTTCAAACTCCATGCGCTCTGCCGCGCTGCTTTCTGCTGCGGCGCTTTCTCTTGCCTGTACCTGATCTCTTATTCGCCGAGTTTCTGCTTCCTGATATTCCTTGCGCTGACGAAGAAGATTGATATCCGTGTTCTTTTGCAGCCATGCTTTATTAACGCTGCACTGCGAGCAAAGCGGCTCATCGCTCCAGTTGAATGCGCCGCAGGCACAAAGCCAGTAGTCCTCGGTAAACACGGGCTGAAGCACGAGGTTCATGCCTTCTATGCCGCTGCGGGCGCAGATATCCCTGAACTGCCTGTTGCAGTCGCCCTGTACCGTATAGATGCTTTCCTGATCTATTTTTATGTTGAATCTGTCGTTTTCGGTATTGTTCCACACCTGTCCGTTATCGTATGAGGTAGACTTGATAACATATTCCACATTTCTTGTATCAAGGTCGTTTATTTCTATCTTACGGTGATATCCGAAATTATTGTTCCTGTGTACGTCAAGATTGCGGAAGGTAATGTCTGTAAGATGACAGATAGGATTTCTTGCCTGATCGTAGCAGATTATATCAAAAGTAATGGATCGCAGTACATTAGGCATGATATTCAGGAACTTTGCAGACGTGAACATATCTCCCGTATTCATATCCACCGCCAGACGAAAAGCGCAGATAATTATAGGAGAGCCTTCAAACCACATACAATCATTTTTTACCTCAATAAGCTTTATATTATCATCAGCCATGTTTTTCACCCCTGTTTCAGATATTTTTATGCGTCAGCCGCCTAAAACGCCGAGACCTTCAAGCAGTATTTTCAGACCTATAAGCACCAGGATTATGCCGCCAAACAGCTGCGCGCCCTTTTGATATTTGCTGCCGAACAGACTGCCGATCTTTACTCCGACAGCCGAAAGCACAAAGGTAATAACGCCTATCAGCAAAGCGGCGATCCATATATTGACTTCCAGAAAAGCAAATGTAACTCCCACAGCAAGAGCGTCAATGCTTGTTGCTATAGCCAGAAGCAGCATGGTCTTAGCGTCCATAGCGCCGTCCTGCTTTTCCTCTTTGCCGAACACCTCACGTATCATATTGCCGCCGATAAGGCACAGCAGCACGAAAGCTATCCAATGATCAAGCTGGTCTATGAATCCTACAAACAGGCTTGCAAGCAGGAAGCCTATCACAGGCATAAGCCCCTGAAAGCCGCCGAACCACAGTCCTGCCTTTGCCATGTGCCGACCGTTTATTTTTCTGAGTGAAAGTCCCTTACAGACCGACACAGCGAATGCGTCCATAGCAAGGCCGACCGCAACGATAACTATTTCATAAAACTGCATAAATACAGCAACACCTTTCATGCTTTTGTTTTTCCTACGGATCAATATTGCTCTTTTCATTATGTCATAATGCGCATAAAATTTCAAGTACGAAATAGAATAATTCCACTTTTGTCAATATGTCAGGGGGCTTTCAAGTGTAAACTGTACCCAAGAAACCGGACACGCAATCTTTAGTGAATTCGTGCAGCGTCCCCGAAAAGCGGACAGGTCAGAAAACACGAAATAAACTGCTAAAGAAGTTTTTGCAAAGCACTGCGAATGCACCTGCTTCTACGGGCGGCAAGCTGCCGCTCCCGATTCGGCGCAGAGCCTGCGCTCCCGATTCGGCACAGCAAGTAAATCAGCGTCTGTTAAAGAAAGTTTCGGCAAAAGACCGCGGATGCACCTGCTTCTACGGGAATGACTAAAGAATGAGCAGAACAAAGCGAGTGTAAACGAGCGGAGCGGACAGGGCACCGGCGGCTCGCCGGCGCAGGAGCATTCCAAAAATTGATCTACATTCAGAATATTTATGGTCAATATGGTTGTATTCGGCGATTTTTTGTGGTAAGATAAACAAAGAAAGCCATGCATTGTCATTAAGACAGGCCGGACTATCATTTACACATAAATAGGAGATGGAACAAATGAAAGCTATCAGACTTTTTCTTGACCTGACACTTACCGTACTCAACATTGCCGCTGCTGTTATCCTTATCAGGAAGATCAAGGAGGACAAGGAGCTGTTTGAAAGAGAGATCAAACCCGAGGACTGATCCTTCGGCGCTTTTGAGATCGCTGCGTACAATGGAGGAATGCTATGTCTGAACCTAAAAAAATGATCCTGCCGCATATTCATTTTGAAGGCGAGGCCGACCTCATAAAAAGTATGCCCGACCAGGAAACAGTTATCACGGTTGCCGAAGCCATGAAGCAGCTTGGCGATCCGAGCAGGCTGAGGATATTCTGGCTTTTGTGCCACTGCGAGGAATGCGTGATCAATATCGCGGCAGCTACAGATATGTCAAGCCCGGCGGTATCACACCACCTGCGTCTGCTGAAAAGCGCAGGCCTTATCGTTTCGGCGCGGCGCGGCAAGGAAGTGTATTACAGTGCCGCACGAACACCTATTGCAGAAAAGCTACACCGGACGATCGAGGAGGTAGCTATGATCTCCTGTCCGGAGATAATCCAGAACAAAACATGATATGCACAAAAATGCTCAGATCGGTATTTCCGGTCTGAGCGGTTTTTTATGTATTTGTATCTCTGACTCTTACGGTCTCTTCGTCCTCGTGGCGTATCTGCGCTCTTTTTATCTTGCCGCTGAATGTCTTGGGCAGCTCGTCAACAAATTCAATAACTCTTGGATATTTATATGGAGCTGTCGATCTCTTTACATGATCCTGAAGCTCTTTCTTGAGCTTATCAGACGGGTAATAGCCCTTTTTGAGCACTATAGTCGCCTTGACGACCTGTCCTCTTACAGGGTCGGGTACGCCGGTTATAGCACACTCTACTACTGCATCATGCTCAATAAGCGCACTTTCGACCTCGAACGGTCCTATGCGGTAGCCGGAACACTTTATAACATCATCGTTTCGTCCTACAAACCAGTAGTAGCCCTCACTGTCACGCCATGCCATGTCGCAGGTGTTGTAATAAGCTCCGTGAAGCTTTTCCTCTGTCATTTCAGGATTGAGATAATATCCAGTGAACAATCCTGTCGGCGGATTATTCTTTACATCCATTATGCATATAGAGCCTTCCTCGCCTGTGCCGACCTCGTTGCCGTCAGTGTCAAGCAGTCTCAGGTCATATATCGGCGACGGCTTGCCGGATGAACCCACCTTGATATCATCCCACTGGAAATCGGCAAGCAGAACGGACCCCTCAGACTGACCAAAGCCCTGATATATATTGTGTCCTGTAAGACGCTGCCACTTCATGTTTACCTCTGCATTGAGCGGTTCACCTGCCGTAGCATAGTGCTGTATCGACGAAAGGTCATAGCCTGCAACATCCTCAAGAAGCATAAAGCGGTACATCGTAGGCGGTGCGCAAAAAGTCGTGAGCTTATACTTTGACATCTTTTCAAGAAGCCTGGCAGGAACGAATTTATCCATATCATAAGCAAAAACAACAGCACCGCAGATCCACTGACCGTAGATCTTTCCCCAGCCGAATTTTGCCCAGCCGGAATCGCTTACGCTCATGTGAAGCTTGCCCTCCTGCACACGCTGCCAGTACTTTGCGGTAACGATATGTCCAAGAGGATGAGCGAAATTGTGCTGTATCATCTTTGGCATTCCCTCAGTACCCGATGTGAAATAAACAAGCATGATATCGTTCCGGCTTGTAGCCTCCTCACCTGTGGGACGCTCAAAGCTGTCGGACTGTCTGCTCATTTCCTCTTCAAGAAAACGCCAGCCGTCACGCGGCATACCAACAACTGTCCTTGTCTGCAGGGTGGGTATTTCAGGCATTGCCTTCTCTACCTGTTCAATAACAAAATCGTCATTTACGCAGACGATAGCCTTGACCTTTGCAGCGTTGCCGCGGTAAATAATATCCTTTTTAGTGAGCTGAAGCGTACTCGGTATTATAGTTGCGCCCAGCTTGTGGAGCGCTGTTGCACAGACCCAGTATTCCCAGCGCCTTCTGAGTATCATCATAACAACGTCACCCTTGCGGATGCCGATGGACCTGAAATAATTTGCAGCCCTGTTTGACAAAAGGCTGATATCCTTGAATGTAAATATTTTTTCTTCGTTATGGTCGTTACACCAGACCAGAGCTTTCTTATCCTCGTCCTGCTTTGCCCATTCGTCAACAATGTCAAAGCCGAAATTAAAGTTTTCAGGGACATTTACTGTATAATTCTTCTTGAAATCCTCGTATGAATCGAAGTCTATGCGCGGTAAGTACCTGTCAAGCAGCATTTTTCTGTCTCCTTTTTTATGTATTGGACGAACATCCTTTCCTGATTATAGCATTATACTGATAATTATAACACTATAATAACGAATATTTGCAAAATAGTAATTTTTATGTTACTATCAGTTAGTTTATCACTTTGATATTTCATTGTCAAGACAACTATAATACTATAAAAGCCATAATATTGCTAACATCGAAAAATATTTTTCTATGAGCTGCTTTTACAGAACAGTCCCTTCATTTCACCGCTGAAATCGTTATCGCTTATGTCGCCTCCGATAAGTCTGCCGTCACACACAAGAAGTGTATATGTCACTCCGTTATCGTCATCTCCGTCAGGTCTTATGCAGTATTTTATGCATTCCCTGCCCTTGTACCGCTCCAGTTCGCTGCCGAAATCCCTTTGCAGAAAATCATAATGCTTATAGGTATCATTGAAGTACAGCGGTATTCTTATATTTTCGCAGGTAACAGCGGCGCCGTTTATATCAGCGCCGAAAAAACCTGCGGCATTCAGGGCGTCCTGAGTGCTTTTTATTTCAAGACAAAGCTTTTTGCCGCCAAAATCCCTGTATTTTTCCTTTTGCTGTATGAACATTGTAAAAGAAAGAATGATGAGGAACGCTGCTGCCGCAAAAGCAAGAATAATGCATAAACGTAAAATAATCTGATTTTTTCTCAGGGACAAAATAAACAAAGGTTTTTCTCTCCTTTCTGCATTAATATGCCTTCCTACAATAATGCGTATGCTCAGTATAAGCCGGACAAGTGCATACATATACTATTTGAGTAAGGCTCCGCACAGCCTTGCAGATAAAATATATGAGGTGACTTCAATGAATCACAAAAACTTATCATCAGCCGGCACTCTCCATGAACAGGGTACTCCGTTTTACACCTTCACGCCCGAAGGACATACCGGTGTGCCAACAGTAAGGGTAATGCCGTCACGCTTCAGCTTTCCGGTACTTCCGGCCGCCTGCACATTTATCCGCGACTTAGGGACCGACAACGGTTCATCTCTGTTCTGATGGATTATATGAACCTGCGCAAAAATAAATGACACTAAAAAGCTTCGTCCGGGCTTTATGCCTGAACGAAGCCTGACCATTTGCGTCTGAGAGGCTGCGCGAAAAAATCAAAAAAATTAATTATTTTTTGCAAAAAACTCTTGACAAAACTCCTTCAACATGATATTATATACAAGTCGCAGGGAGTTAGCCAAGCGATAAACTGAATAAGCTGGTGTAGCTCAGTTGGTAGAGCAGCTGATTTGTAATCAGCAGGTCGGGGGTTCAAGTCCGTCCACCAGCTCCACAAAAAAGCCTGTATTTTGCAGGCTTAATATTTGGGAGAGTTCCAGAGCGGCCAAATGGGGCAGACTGTAAATCTGTTGTCGACGACTTCGGTGGTTCGAATCCACCCTCTCCCAGAAACGCCTCGTCACTGATGTGCCGGGGCGTAATTATTTATGAATAGTGAACAGAGAATAATAATGATGAAGCACCGAGCGGCGTTTATGTATTATTTTCTGTTCGCTATTCTTTTTTCTATTCAATAAAAAACAGCGAGAAGGATCCCCCCGTGTAACTTGCCGATGCAAAATTGATTTGCGTGCCAAAGTCAAAAGGAGAGTTGCAATCTTTACCGAAAAAGGGTATAATATAATAAAAGTAAAGCATAGGTGATACCAATGGACGATACAAAACCTACACGCAATTACAAAGACACTCTCTTTGGCAGTTTGTTCTATTCCTGCGAGAATGCCGTTGAAAACGCCAAGTCTCTGTATAAAGCATTGACCGGCAGAGACGTCAGGAACGCAGAGAAGTGCCGATTAGAGGATGTGCTGTTCCGGCAGTTCCTTAATGACGTTGCCTATATTATGGACGATGTGTTTATATGCTTTATCGAGCATCAATCGACCCTCAACCCTAATATGGCGCTGCGGCTGCTGATCTATCTTTCACGGACGTATGAGCGCTTCTTCACGGGAAAGAACCTCTACAGATCCACACTGATCAAAATTCCTACACCGGAGTTTTATGTGCTGTACAACGGAAAAGACAAACTGCAGACAGACACTCTGACGTTGAGCAGTATGTTCAAAGCCAAAACTGACCAACCGCAGGCGGAGCTGATCGTTAAGGTCATCGACATCAACTATGACCGTCTGGACATCGCCGGTCTGAATGACTGCAAGGTGCTCTCTGACTATGCCTTTGTCATAGACGCTGTGCGAAAGTATAACGGCGATATAGAAAAAGCCATCAAGGAGTGCATTGAAAAGGGTATAATGCCCGATTATCTGAAATATCACGGAAGCGAGGTAGTCAATATGTTGTTTGAAGAATATGATGCTGAGAAGGCTCTGGAAATCAGAGGACAGGAAGAATTTGAAAAAGGCGAAGCTAAAGGCAGAGCGGAAGGCAGAGCGGAGGGCGAAGCTAAAGGCAGAGCGGAGGGCGAAGCTAAAGGCAGAGCGGAAGGCAGAGCGGAGGGCGAAGCTAAAGGCAGAGCGGAAGGCATAGTCAGTACACTTGTAAGCCTTTTCAAAAAGGGTATGCTGACGCTTGCGCAGGCTGCAGAGGAAGCCAAAATGTCGCCGGAGGAATTTCAGCGCATGGCGACAGCGCAGCAGTAAAATAACGATCCTTCACCAAAAATTTGTATTAATAGCATACGCAATACATTAATTTGCAAATGCTGAATATGTATCATATTTTTGTAACGCACAATTATCACTTTTACAATATGCAGCATATTTTCCGACAGATACAATAGAAAAGCCCTGCCAGACGGAAATATCCATCTGAGAGGGCTTGTATTTATGGAACTGATAGATCTGTAAAGATCAGCTATAATTCGGAATGGAGCTTGATCCTTCCGACCGTTTGGCTTTACATCATCTTGATCTTGTCACGGCGAGCATCAAAAGAATACAGACAGATCAATGCGGCAATAGCGCCCTGTAGTCTGTATTTGTTTCCGATACCTGATATGATGAACTCGTCACGATTATTAAGCCGCCAGCGAGGATAGCCCCCGTTCGGATTCAGCCGGAGCACACTGACCTCGCTGTGCAGAATTGCATTCCTCATTGCCCGCCTGAACTCACAGAAAAGTCCGGCGGGCGATGCTTTGTTGTTTTGATCGAGTTTACTTCACGGGTACACAATACTCATCGTTGATCTTCTGCACCTTTCTGACACGCCGGACATATTTCTCGGCAGTCAGCGGGTCTGTACTCATATAGGTCTTTACGATCTCCATAGCTATCATGCCGCCTATGATCTTTGCGCCAAGGCAGAGCACATTGGCGTCATTATGCTGGCGGGCAAGCTGTGCGCAG
Source organism: uncultured Ruminococcus sp. (assembly GCA_902802105.1). Classification (GTDB taxonomy): domain Bacteria; phylum Bacillota; class Clostridia; order Oscillospirales; family Acutalibacteraceae; genus UBA1213. The sequence goes on along the minus strand of CADCKR010000024.1, from coordinate 49,126 downwards.
AAAGGATCCTGACACACACAGGCATAGATACCGCTGACCTTGTTTGAGATCATCGCGCTTCCGTAGCCTACGCCGTCTACAAAGATACCTCTGTCGCATTCTCCTTTAGCAACGGCAAGAGCGGCAGGAAGAACAAAGTCCGACAGATCGCACGACTGCTCGTCATAGGCTCCGAAGTCTACAACGGTGTGACCCTGAGACTCCAGATAAGCTTTGATCTCATTCTTCATTGATGTACCGGCATGATCGTTGGCCATAGCGATTTTCATAAGCAGCACCTCCTGAAATATTGTATGAATATTATATCACGATCCGCAAGAAAACACAAGCATCTGTATAAAGCTGCCACAGAAATCAATTTGTCAGCGGGGCTTTGTCAGTGAAATCTTCAAGTGAAAGTTCCCCCCGGTCTCGCCTGCCGCCGCAGGCTCTGCGCCGCCGGACGCTATATAGACAAAAACACAGGTCGGGGTAAGGTTATCTTTGGAGAAAATTCCGTTTAAATCATACTTTACTTTTTGCATGGTTTTGTTGTATTATATATAAGGTAAGAGTATATTTCTGTTGAATTGTGTTTTACTAAAAGATATGGAGGCTTTTTAATGGGAAATACCAGAAAAGAGAAAGACGAAGCTGCAAAAGCTGCTGCAATAAACGAAAATGTCAGTGCAGAGGCCGAAGCTGCAGCAGAACAGAAAGAGGAAAGCAACGCTGATATGACCAGTAATAAAACTGAGGATAATTCAAAAGATAACGTATGCGGCACAGAAAGCAATAACGAGACCGCAGAAGCCGCAAGTGAAGCTGCTGCCGAAAAGTCGGACGCAGAGCCGGAAGGCACTGATGCCGCTCAGGAAAAGCCGGAAGAAAAAGCAGAAGCAGAAGAGACTTCCGCAGACAGCTCTGATGACGATGATGAGGATATCGTTTTTGCCGGCGGAGATGCACCTGCTGCTGTCAGCAAAAGCACAAGAGCCTCTCACGGCAGTACATCAGACGATGACGATGATGACGATGAGATAGTCTTTGCCGAAACAGACAAAAGGCCGAAAAAGAGCCGTGTTATAAAGCAGAAGAAGTCACACAAGGGTATCGCTGCCGCTGTAGCCGCAGTGCTCCTTATCGGTGCAGGCGCAGGCGCAGGCGTGACAGCATGGATGATGAACAAGAACTCATCACAGGTATCTACAGAGATATCATCCGATACGACCGATGTTCCCGCAGACCCTGCGTCGGCAAATATATCTGTCGTTTCAAAGGCGCCGGATTCTCAGAGCGGAGGCACCGGAGCGAAGGAGGATACACCGTCTATCGTTGATGTAGACACTACGAACATCCTCTTCGGCAAGGGCGTAACTGTTGAGGGCATAAAGCTTGAAGGAAAGACGCTTACTCAGGCTTATGACGCAATGCAGGACAAGCTGCTTGAGCTCAGAGAACCTATCTCTATTTCTATCGTTTGTGACGGCAAGACAATGACCCTCACACAGAATGATTTTGATTTTGACACAAACCTCTCAGCGGTGCTTATCCAGGCTTATCATTACAGCCGCGGAGAGATCAGCAGCCTTTCTGTCGATCATACAACAGATAACGGCATTACAAATTTCAGAGTTGATTCCAATATCAACACGGAGTCTGTTGACGCTGCAATAAAGAGAGCAGCCGATTTCTATGACGTACCGCCCGTTGATGCTCATGTAACCAAGTTTGACCCGACTGCCAAGGAGAAATTTACCTATGCTGACGGCTCAGACGGATTCATGCTTGACCATGACGAGCTTACTTCAAAGATAAAAGGAATACTTGAACTGCCCGAAAAGAAAGGCTCCTTCTCTATTGAGAAGCACCTTATGCACTTCAAGGTAACATTGCCCGAAATAAAGGCAAACACAAAGCTCATCGCTTCGCACCGCACTACAGCAAGAAACGTCTATGCTTCAAACGAGAACATGAAGCTTGCTATCAGGGCCGCAAACGGAACGATAGTAAAGCCCGGCGAGATATTCTCGTTCAATGAAATGACCGGCGACTCCACAAACGGCAACGTGCACCATTATGCTAACGGCGTTGAGGGCAGCTTCGTACCGTCACAGGCTTATGTTCAGGGCGAAAGCAGAGATGAATTCGGCGGCGGTATCTGTCAGGCTGCAACGACCATCTACAACTGCGCACTGAAAGCAAACATGGAGGTAATCGAGAGACACGCGCATATGTTCACGGTCTCATATTCTCCTTACGGTCTTGATGCTACTATCGACTACGGCAATCTTGATATGCGCTTCAAGAACAATTACGATTTCCCCGTTTACATTGCAACATACGTTTATGACTACAACTATGACGGCCTTGAAGAGCTTATGGTCGAAATGTACGGTCCTCTCTCTACAGAATATGATGAGATAGTTCCTGTCGGCTGGGTAACATACGCAGATGCCAAGACCTTCACTGCAATGGGTGCAAAGGTTTACTTCAAGGACGGCAAAGAGGTCAACCGTGTAAATCTTCCGAGAGGCTCCTACGAGCTCCACTACGAAACATATTACACAGTTATCAATTACATCCCGTATGATGTCGATTACGGTCCGACCGCTTATGCAACATACGAAACGCCTACGATATATTCGCCCAACGGCTGCGGAAGCAATGGTCCTATCCCCTACGGCACTGCCGAAAAGGTATTGAACACCGCAAAGAACCAAGCCTCCAAGCCCGAAACCGACAAGACCTCCAAACCCTCAGCTTCAATAGTCGTTACCAGCTAACTGCGGCAGCGCAGAGCCTGCGCACCCTTGTCCGCTCCGGCGCAGAGCCTGCGCACCCCTGTCCGCTCCGCCCGTAGAAGCTAGTGCATCCGCAGTGCTTTGCAAAAACTTTATTTACAGACGCTAATTTACTTTCCGCGGCGGCACGAACTGAGGTATGAGCAAGACAGGCAGCGAATCGGCACCGGCGGCTCGCCGGCGAATCGGGAGCGGCAGCCAGCGAATCGGGAGCGGCAGCTTGCCGCCCGTAGAAGCTGGTGCATCCGCAGTGCTTTGCAAAAACTTTATTTACAGACACTAATTTACTTTCCGCGGCGGCACGAACTGAGGTATGAGCAAGACAGGCAGCGAATCGGCACCGGCGGCTCGCCGGCACTCCACACTCCTAACTCCTAACTAATTTTCCGGCGGTACTGACTAAGGCAAGCGTTTGACTTTTCACTTTAAACACAGGATTTTGAAGAAAGCTGGCAGCTTCTGTATGTTGCAGAAGCTGCCAGCTTTCTGTTAAATTACAGGGAATGATGTTTTTATGCTTCTTTCATTCGGTATAATTATTCTTGCGGGCATGGCCGCCGGTGCACTGTTTCGTGCGGCAGGTCTGCCCGGCATTATCGGTATGCTTGGCGTGGGTATCGTGACAGGGCCGTTCCTGCTGAACCTTATAGACCCGTCTGTAATGGGAATATCCTCAGAGCTAAGACAGATCGCACTTATTATAATACTCATCAAGGCAGGTCTCTCGCTGAATCTTTCAGATCTGAAAAAGGTAGGCAGACCGGCTGTGCTTATGTCTTTTCTGCCTGCTTGCTGTGAGCTACTCGGCTATTTTATCCTTGCGCCGCTTCTGCTCGGACTTGACCATATAGAAGCCGCTCTTATGGGCGCTGTGCTGAGCGCTGTTTCTCCTGCGGTGGTAGTTCCCAGAATGGTAAGGCTTATTGAGGAAAACTACGGCACCGAAAAGAGCATCCCTCAGATGATACTTGCGGGTGCTTCATGCGATGATGTTTTTGTCATTGTGCTGTTTTCTGCATTTACCGCAATGGCTCAGGGCGGCTCGGCAAAGATAACTGATTTTCTCAATATTCCTGTATCAATAGTTCTCGGCATCATTCTCGGTGCGCTCATGGGTATTACGATATGTATGCTGTTTGAGCTGTCGTTCAGAAGATCACATAAGATACGCAGCACCTCAAAGACAGTTATCATACTTGCGGCTGCGTTTCTGCTCATGTCGTCCGAAGCACTTGCCAAGCCCTATGTCGCAATATCAGGTCTGCTTGCTGTTGTGGCGATGGCGTGTGTGGTCAGACTGCGCACAGATAAAAAAGTCAGCAGCCGTCTTTCGGAAAAATTCGGCAAAATGTGGATACCTGCCGAAGTGCTGCTGTTTGTATTGGTAGGCGCTTCCGTTGATATCCGCTACACACTCGAAGCCGGCGGAATGGCTGTTCTGATGATACTTGCCGCACTTGTATTCAGAGCAGCAGGAGTTTTTGTGTGTCTGTTGGGTACTGAGCTTGATCTCAAAGAAAGAATATTCTGCATTATCGCTTATCTGCCAAAAGCAACCGTTCAGGCGGCAATAGGTTCGGTGCCGCTTTCTCTCGGATTACCCTGCGGCAAAGCGATCCTTTCGACAGCTGTGCTTGCAATACTCATCACGGCTCCTCTCGGTGCTTTGGGGATCGACCGCACATATAAAAAATTTCTTGTACATAAAAACACCGCATCGGATGCAAAAAATTGACCCCTACAAAATTATGCCTAATTTTTTGGTGGATGTTTACAAATCTCCTACATCAATATGACGATAAAACGCTTTACAACTGCGCTTATTTGTTGTATCATTATTCATGGTGACATAGTGATAAACAACATTGTTGCTTAAATAAAAAAGGAGGCTTCCTGATGGGAAAGAAAGATATCAGCAAATATGCGCCAAAAAAAGAACAGACAGCAGATATTGACAGCCCTGAGCTGCAGAATGCAGAAAACGGGAATACGCCTGCAACACAGAACAGCAAAGGAAAGAAATTTCCTGTTGTGCCCGTAGTGGCTGCAACCGCTGTTGTATGTGCAGGTGCTATCGCCGCTGTTATTATGATAAATGCCAATTCCAACAACAAGGCTGTTGTATCAGACGAATCGTCAGGCTTTGTTTTTACTGATGCAAACGGCGACCCTGTTCCGGACGTATCGTTCCCCTATATCGAAGGGTCAAACAATGCCCTGAGCAATTACAGCTGGCCGGATCCCCTGACAGAGAGCAATGATCCTTCCGTTAACGGCACAGGCAATAATTCCGACGGAACATCGATCGACGTACAAAAGACGGAAAAAAGCTCAAAGCCTTCTGAGCCAGGCAGCAAGGAAAACTCAAAGGAAAATTCAAAAGAAAGCTCAAAGGCAGGCTCCAAGGCTGAAACCAGCAAGAAGGAGGACGTTACCTTCGGAAATAAGGTAAAGGTCACTGTTGAAGGCGTTGACCTTACAGGCAAGACTATCGAAGAAGCCCGCGCTGCTCTCGAAGGTAAGATAAAGTCGCTGAGAACTCCTGTTTCAATAGTTGTTACCTGCGAAAATCAGATACTAAACCTCAGCGAGAATGACTTCGTTTTCACTGATAATGCCGATGAGGTAATAAAAGAAGCATATAAGCTCAGCCGCGGAGAAATAAAGAGCACCAATTTCAAGCAGAATATACACAACGGTGTTTTCGACTTCGTTATCGACTGCAAGCTTGACGAAAACAATGTTTCGGCAGCTGTCAGCAAGATCGCGGAAAAATTCAATGAAGAGCCTGTCAACGCTCATGTTGCAAGCTTCAACCCCACAGCTAAGGAGAAGTTCACCTATGCTGACGGCAAGAACGGCAACACCGTCAACCGCAGCGAAGCAGAAAAGAACCTTAAAGAAATTCTCAAAAGTGAGGATAAGACCGGTTCGTTCTCATTAAAGAAGCATCTCACCAAGTTCACTGTTACTCTGGCCGATGTAAAGGCAAATACAAAGCTCATCGGCTCACACCATACAACGGCAGCCAATGTTTACAACTCAAACTATAACATGGAGCTTGCCGTACTCGCAGCAGGCGGTACAGTCGTTAATCCCGGCGAAACATTCTCTTTCAACAGAATGACAGGCGACACAACAAACGGCTATACACATTACTATGACAACGGCGTAGTAGGCGGCTATCTCCAGTCAACAGCTATCGTCGGCGGACAGTATGTTCCTGAATACGGCGGCGGTATCTGTCAGGCATCAACAACTATCTATATTGCCGCAATGAAATCAGGCATGACAGCTATTGAGAGACACGCTCATGCATATCCCTCTACCTACGCTGAGAGAGGCCTTGATGCTACCATCGACTACGGCAACCTTGATATGAGATTCAGAAACGACCTGAAATATCCCGTATATATCGCAACATACGTTTATGACTACAACGGCGACGGCATGGATGAGCTTATGGTCGAATTTTACGGTCCTATCTCAACAGAATATGATGAGATCGTTCCTGTAGGTTGGGTAGATTATGCAGGCAGCAGCTCCTATTCTGCTTCTGCCGCTCAGGTATATTTCAAGAACGGCAAGGAAGTAAAGCGTGTTTACCTGCCTTCCGGCTCATACGATTACAAATATGACGGTTATTATTATGTGACAAGTCTTATGCCCTACGATACAGATTTCGGTCCTTCGGTTTCTCCGACAAAGCAGCTTCCTACCATATATTCACCCGTTGGCTGCGGCAGCAGTGCACCTATCCCCTACGGCACTGCGGAACAGTATCTCAAGAAGATAAAGGAAGAGGAGAATAAGCCCGAAACCTCTAAGCCTGAGACCTCAAAGCCTGAAACTTCTAAACCTGAGACTTCTAAGCCTGAGACCTCAAAGCCTGAAACCTCTAAGCCTGAAACTTCTAAACCTGAGACCTCAAAGCCTGAAACCTCTAAGCCTGAAACTTCTAAACCTGAGACCTCAAAGCCTGAGACCTCAAAGCCTGAGACTTCCAAGCCGGAAACTTCCAAGCCGGAAACTTCCAAGCCGGAAACTTCCAAGCCGGAGACCTCTAAGCCTGAGACCTCAAAGCCGGAAGCTTCAAAGCCGGAGACTTCCAAGCCTGAGACCTCAAAGCCGGAAGCTTCCAAGCCGGAAGCTTCTAAGCCGGAAGCTTCTAAGCCGGAGAGTTCAGTACAAGAAAGCTCAAAGCCCGAAAGCTCAAAGCCTGAAAGCTCAGTAACCTCAGAGCTTTCAGACGGCGAAAGCTCCGCTCAGCTTTTTGAAACAGCAGATGTAAGCAGCGATGCTTCAACAAGCCTCCCTGAATAAACACCGGTTTACTTGCTTCTGCAACGGCGGCAAAATAATTTAGAATTGGAAAGTGGAATGTGGATCGCTTTGTTCCACATCCCACTTTTTGTATACGTTAGCAAACTTTATAATAATATGGAGCGCGCATAAAACGGAAAATCAAATGTGAAACCGCTTGTATCTTCACACCGCGCTTTTTATACGTTTCGTCGGCAGACTTTTCTGATTTGGAGCTTATGATCTAAAAACAAAAGAAAGGAAGTTAAGCAATGACAGAGAAAGAAAAAATGATCGCAGGAATGCTGTATAACCATGCAGACGCAGAGCTGAAAGCGGACGCCGACCGTTCAAGAAAGCTCACGCGGCTTTTTAACAGCACGACCGAAGAACAAAAGGAATACCGTGTGCAGCTGCTGAAAGAGCTTTTCGGCGGAACAGGTGATAAAATACATATTGAGCCTTCGTTCCGCTGCGACTACGGCAGCAACATCTATGTAGGCGAAAGGTTCTATGCAAATTTTGACTGCGTAATTCTTGATGTATGCGAAGTACACATCGGCGATGACTGCCTTCTGGGACCCCGCGTGTGTATCTTTACAGCCTGCCACCCTGTTGACCCCAAGGAGCGCCTTGAGGGCAAGGAATTCGGCAAGCCCGTAACGATAGGAAACAACGTATGGATCGGCGGCAACGCCGTCATAAATCCCGGCGTGACTATAGGAAATAATGTTGTTATCGGCTCCGGCTCGGTAGTAACTCACGACATCCCCGACAATTCGGTCGCAGTCGGAAATCCCGCCAGAGTTTTGCCTGAACGATAAGCATAAAAAAAGCCACAGACTGTCTGACGTCTGTGGTTTTTTATTGTTGTTTTTTATTTGAGTTTGAAGTATAACAAGGTGAAGTACTCACCGCCTATAGAGGCGGGAGCTTCCTTTAATCCGCCCAACCCTGCAAAGGATTGCATTTTACGGGCATCAGTTTCCGAGGCTATGGGTTTTTTATGAGGCAAACCCTTCCCGTACTCCCTACGGTACTGTTATCTTACGGA